>JAPLRA010000296.1 GCA_026399445.1 Sulfuritalea sp. | reverse complement strand
TGCCTTCAACCTCCGACATCGGGATCGTTGGCTGCATCCCCGCGTGCCCGGCTTTACACTGACCTTTGTTCTGGCGTTTGTGGTGGTCTTCTTGTTCCGGGTACCGCAAGGCGGTACTTTCGTAATGTTATGGGCCAAATCGCCTTTCTTTTCGGATTTTCTGTCCGCTGTTCCCAACCTACATGTTTTCGGAGAAGGGAGTATTGCGGACCTGGCGGATACCAAGATGAACCCTGTTCAAGCGCGCAACTTGTACGATTCGGACATGCTGAGGGTGAAGATCATCGAGGCGACAATTGCCGGCCTGCCTGACCATCTCGCTGGCCGAGGATTCATGGCGAACACCCATGTTCACTTCGCAATCGACATCATCCATGCGGCCGGAGTTGTCGGCGTTCTGTGGCTTGTTGCGTTTGCGTACTACCTGGCGGGCATGATCCGATCGATTGTCCGTAGCGGCATGGAACGGACCAGCCTGTGGCTTCTGCTGACACCGCTGATCGCCTGGTTCTGCGTCGGGCTCATGTTCAACGCCATCAACCTGGGCCTGGGCTGGGTCTTCTTCGGGATGCTGCTTGCGGTGCGTGATGCTGTGCGTAGGCAATGAGCACTCTGGAGTCGAGGTATTACGACGGCACCTACCTGGCCGAGAATCCGGATTGGGACCGAGCGGATGCGTCCTGGAAGGCGAAGCTGGTTGCTTCAATTCTGGCCGCCCACAAGCTTGAACCCTTTACTGTGTGCGAAGTCGGATGCGGTACCGGCGATGTCCTGGCGCACCTGGCTAAATCCATGCCGAATGCGCGGATGACGGGCTACGACATTTCGCCGCAGGTGGTTCCGTTCTGGAATGAACATGCCAAGGACGGGGGAAATCTGGAATTTCACCTCGGGGATTTTCAAGAGATCGACCGGAATGTCTACGATGTGCTGTTGATCCTGGATGTATTCGAGCACGTGCGCGATCCGTTCAGTTTCCTCGAAAAATCCCTGCCGCATGCGAATCACTTCGTTTTCCACATTCCGCTGGACCTAAGTGCCAGCTCTGTGGCGAGAGTCAGCCCGTTGATGGACGTTCGTCGCAAGGTGGGACATCTTCACTACTACACCAAGGACCTGGCCTTGGCGACGCTTTCCGATACCGGTTACGAAGTTATCGACTGGCGGTATACCGGCGCTGCGCTGCATGCGCCAAACCGGACCCTGAGGACGCGCCTGACTCGGTCCTGGTCCAGTCCTTTGCGGATTTCGAAGTACTGGTGATGGATGACGGGTCGACCGATGGCACGCGGACAATGATCGAGTCTGTCACCGATCCCCGGGTACGTTATGAATGGGCGTCGAATTCAGGGGGCCCCGCCACCCCTCGTAACCGGGGGATAGACGCGGCCAGGGCCGACTGGATCTGCTTCCTCGATGCCGACGATCTTTGGTATCCGAACAAACTCGAGCAAACGGAGAGGGCGATACGGAGCGATCCCGCTACAGACCTGTTTTGTCACGATGTAGTGACTTCGGTGCCGGGCTCGGACCTGAAGTCGCTATCGAGGTGCGGGCCGTTCGAGAAGGACCTCTATCGGGTGATGCTGATCGAGGGGAATCAGGTCATCACATCGGCAACGACTGTGCGTCGCGACTTCCTGAACCGGCACCAGCTGCGTTTCAACACGTCGTCCGACTACGTGATCGTGGAGGATTTCGATCTATGGCTGCGAATGGCGCTCAATGGTGGCCAGTTCAAACGGCTTCGCGAGCCGCTCGGCGTGTATGTCCTCGAGCAGGACAGCATCTCGACCGACTTGACCAGGTTTCAGCGCAATCGCATGGTCCTTCTGTACGACCACGTGTATCGGTTGCAGCCGTTCGAGCGGGACAAGGATCGCCTGTGGCATGAACTGAACTGCTACCTGAAGCTCGAGCAGGGGAAGACTCTGGTCGCGCGCAAGCAGTTCGGCGCCGGGATGCGGGCGCTGGCACTTGGATTTCGCGGTGCACCAGCCGGTTCAATCAAGCACTCCGTATCCAAGCTGGTGCGCCGAATACGGAAGTCAATTTCCTAGCCCGGGAGCGTCCCGGTGCCTCGGCTTGGTAGAATTGGCATCGCCGGGTGTCGGGAATTCGGCATCCATGGGTGCGGTCGCCGGTATGCATGACTGATTCTTCGTGCTGGTACCGGTTGAACTCCCCCGAATTCGAGGGGCTGCTTCCGCCCGTTCAGCTCAGCATGTGGTACGAGAAGAGATGTCCAGGAATTCAAGGGGGTTGATTGTCGGGATTGATGCGTCGCGGAATCGCTCGGGTGGCGCAAGGGCGCATCTGACGGGGATTCTCGATGCCGGGAACCCTCTTGAGCATGGTGTCAGGGAAGTTCATGTATGGGCGTTCAGATCGCTGCTCGATTCTCTGCCCGACCGACCATGGC
>JAPLRA010000247.1 GCA_026399445.1 Sulfuritalea sp. | reverse complement strand
TCTTCTATCTCGACGAGTTTCCCGAAAAACTGCATCACCCCAAAGAAAACGCCTGGCTCTTTGCCCGGCTTCGCCAGCGCACCCACGAGGCCGATGCGGTGATCGCCGAACTCGAACGCCAGCACGTGGCCGGGGCGCGGAATATACGCGACCTGGAACTCGCCCTCGGTCAATACGAAGCCGGAAAGCCTGATGGGCTGGAAGTGTTTTCTGCGGCCGTGGACAAGTTCGCCGATGAAACCATGAGGCATATGGCGCTTGAAGAAAGCACCGTTCTGCCTTTGGCGAAAAAGCATCTGACGGGGGCAGACTGGGTCGAGATTGGTGCCGCCTTCAGCGAGAACGGCGACCCGCGCTTCGATGCCGAGGCCGATCAGGAATGTCGCGACCTATTCACGCGAATCGTCAATCTGGCGCCGCCCCCGATCGGCGTCGGCCCAGCCAGAAAACAGTAGGTTTCCCGGCACCGCACGCAGTTGCGCGCAGCCTATTTCCCGCATCCGTCCCCGGAGGATGGAGCGGCGCCGACCCCCTTGTTCACCTCTGCTGCGCTGCGCTGCAGGAAGCAGGTCATCAGGCTGGATGCCGCACAAACCGCCCAGAAGCCAAAAAACCCGATCGAATAGGTGGCGATTTTTGACAGATGCACCGGCTCGCCAAACAGATAGAGCTCCTGCGGGTCGATCACGGTGAAGAATATGCCTTCCGCGATTCCGGCGACCAGAAAAGAGGGCCACAGCACCCATAAGGTTCTCAGCATTGTTGTCTCCCAGAATCCGAAAGGGAACGCCTACTTCGCGTTGCGGGCGTCTTCTTCCATGTGCTTCCTGGCATAGCCGTAGAGATAAGCGCCGATGACGACCACGAAACCAATCGTAAACAGGCTGAGCAGGCCGATGTCGCTACCAATCAAGAGTTTCCAAGCTTCCATGATATTGACTCCTTGTAGTTGATGAATTCAATGCCGGATGTCGGCAGGAACGGGGGCGGTTCCCGGCGTCGGCGGATTGCCGATTAGCGTCTCTCCGTTGGCCGGCAGAATCACGTTGCCCATCAGACGCCAAGTCTTGCGCTCATCTTCCAGCAGCACCAGCCAATGCCCTGCAGCAGGCAGGCGGACCTCGCCGGAATAGACATCACCGTTCTTCACCAGCACCCGCGACTGATCCAGTCCGGCACGCGTGGGATGGGTAATGGTCAGCGCCAGCGTCGGCGGCATCACGAAGCTCTTGTCGCGCGCCTCCATGCGCACTGACAAGGTATCGCCGACAATCCTGACACCCGCGACCAGCCCCATTTTGGTGGCCTGCTCGCTGCGGGCGATGGTCTGGTTCGCAGAGAGCCCTTTGCGATAGTAGTCGTCCGTAACCAGCCCGTCATTGCTGACCACGGCCAGCCAGGCCGTGTAGAGCGCGGCGACAACGACGATAAACGGCCCTGCCGCCAGAATCCACGGCCAGGGTTCGCGGTACCAGGGGCGGACGATTGCTGTGTTCATATTGTTTTCCTTCATGGTTGCAGGAAGCTGGCTTTTTCGTGCACCGCCACCTTTTCATCGGCGATGGACTTCACGTCAAAAAAGATCTGGTTCGAACCCTTCTTGCCCGATTCGGGAGGCACCCGCACCTGAACCGAGAAGCTCCTGGCCGCCGCGGCCGGAACTTCAAGGATGCGCTCACCGACCATGTCTATTCCCGGCAAGCCGGAAACGCTGACGGCGTAGCGATGCGGCGCTTCCGAAACATTGATGACATGCAGACGGTACACATTTTCAATCAGCCCGCCCTCGACCTCGCGCGCCAGGGTTGCACGGTCGCGGATTACGTCAACACGCAAGCTCGCCTTGGTGGCGATGCCCCAGACAAATGCCAGGCAGATCGCAGCCAGAATCGTCGAGTAGATGATCACTCGCGGCCGAATGACGTGGCTGAGGATTTCCTTCCAGCCCCAGTGCGCCTCGATCGCGTGCTCGGTGGAATAGCGGATCAGTCCCTTCGGATAGTCCATTTTCACCATCACCTGGTCACACGCGTCGATGCACGCCGCGCAACCGATGCACTCGTACTGCAAGCCGGCACGGATGTCGATGCCGGTCGGACAGACCTGGACGCAAATGCCGCAATCCACGCACTCGCCCTTGGCGATCGACTTCGGATCGACGCCCTTCTTGCGCGCTCCGCGCGGCTCGCCGCGCTCGGTATCGTAGGTGATGGTCAACGTGTCGGGATCGAACATCACGCCCTGGAAGCGCGCATAAGGACACATGTGCTTGCATACCTGTTCGCGCATGTGGCCGGCGAACAGGTACGTGAACGAGCCGTAGAACAGCATCCAGAAGGTTTCCCACGGTCCCAGCGAGAAACTCCAGAGAGAACTCCACACGGTTTTGATCGGCGTGAAATAGCCGACAAAGGTGAAGCCCGTCCAGAAGGCCAGCAGTCCCCAGGAGGCATATTTTGCCGTGCGCAGCCACAGCTTGCGTCCGCTCATGGGCGCGGCATCGAGCTTGATGCGGGCATTGCGCTCACCCTCGATCTTCTGCTAGATCCAGGTGAAGATTTCGGTGTAAACCGTTTGCGGACAGGCGTAGCCGCACCACAAGCGCCCTCCCACTGCTGTAAACAGGAACAGGGAATACGCTGAAATGATCAGCAGGATGGCGAGGAAAATAACGTCCTGCGGCCAGAACACCAGGCCGAAGATGTAGAACTTGCGTTCAACCAGGTCGAACAGCACCGCTTGCCGCCCGTTCCAGGGCAGCCAGCAAACACCGTAATAGATCAGTTGGGTAATCCAGACCAAGGCCCAGCGCCATGTCGCGAAGATACCGCTGACAGCCCGCGGGTGCACTTTCTGGTGAACTTCGTAAAGGCTTTCCTCGACGAAGCTGGGTTTGGCTTCCTGCGACGGCCTGGGGGAGGCGGATGTCATGATAATCGTATTACTATATTCTTATAAAGCTGCCCAAAAATTCCCCGGCACCACATTTCGTGGAGCCGGGGATCCAGAGACAGTCTACTTCTTTTCTGCCGGCGCCGCGGCGGCTGGTGCAGCTGCTGCCGGTGCTGCCGGTGCTGCGGCGGAAGCATCCTTGACGCCGCCGCCAAGCCCATACACATAGGCTGTCAGCAGATGCACCTTGGCGTCGCCGAGGAACTCGCCAAAAGCCGGC
>JAPLRA010000277.1:664-1814 GCA_026399445.1 Sulfuritalea sp. | reverse complement strand
GTTGCCAGGCAGAGGTGGCGGCTGTGCTGCGGCGACACAAGAACGAGTCGCTGGCAAAAACGCCTCTGTCGGAAATCTGGCGCCATCCGATCCACACCCGCGAATTCGGCAGCCAGATCACCAACGTGTTGCGCTGCCTTCTGCTCGAAGCGCATGGCTACCAACTCAGTGTCACCGAACTGGTGGGTTGGGAACATTCCATGAAGAACGAGTTGATCGTCGCCCGCTTCACCAACTCACCGCGCGGCAATGCCCGTGAACGCCTGGAGCAGATACTGCACGAACTGAATCTGAACGACTTGAAGGTGCGTTTCGCTTACTGAAAAGTCGGCGCTGACGAGACGGCGATTTGGACTACGCGGCCTTGCCGTGTCGCGCCAGCACTCTTGCGCTGACAAACAGGATGATGCCTACGGTAGCGCTGATGGTCGCCAGCGGCAGCAGCGTCCCGTCATGGCTGGAGCCGACCCACATGCCTGCCAGCAGCGCCGCAAACATCGTGATGCAACCGAAGAGCCCGGCCGCCGCCCCGGCCTGCTGGGGAAAGGGCGCCAGCGAGCCCGACTGGGCGCAGGGGAAGTTGAGGCCGTGGGCGGTCATCACCAGAAATTGCGCCGCTACCACCAGTGCCCAGTGGCGGACATCGGCCAGCACCAGCCCCAGGAAACCCAGCCCGCCTACCAGTCCGATCGTCGTGCCCAACGCCAGAACCCGCTGAATGCCGATCTTTCCCAGCAGCCGGCGACAGATCAGGGTGCCCCCCAGATAGCCGCAGACCCCAAAGGCGAACAGGTAGCCGTAATACTGCGTCGGTACGCCAAGCACCTTGATCAGGACGAAGGGAGTGCCGGAAATGAAGACAAAGATCGCCGCGTAGGAAATTGCACCAGGCAGGGCATAGGCCCAGAAGGCCGGCGTGCGGACCACCCCAAGATAGGTGCGAATCAGGTTGCCGGGACGCATGGCATCGGGATTGGGCTTCTTGTTGGATTCCTTCATGCTGCGCCAGGCGGCGATCCAGACCATTGCCCCCGCTATGGCCAGGCTAACAAATGCCGCGCGCCAACCGAATGCCACCTGCAGATAGCCGCCGAGGATCGGACCGAGGATCGTCTTCTCCTTCAGGGCGAGGTACAGGGGGGTGAGCCAG
>JAPLRA010000277.1:0-634 GCA_026399445.1 Sulfuritalea sp. | reverse complement strand
CAGCGACAGCATGGAACTGGCTTTGGCCAGCACCCGCGCACCTTCGGCGGGCGCATAGGCATCGCGGATGATGGCCCGTGCCACCACCACTGCCGTACAACAGCCGACTGCCTGAACGAAGCGCGCCGTGACCAACCAGTCGAGGCTCGGCGCCAGCGCGCAAGCGAGCCCCGAGAGCAGATAGATCGACAGACCACCGATCAGCACCGGCCGCCGGCCATAGCGATCCGACAGCGGGCCGCTGACGAGTTGCGCCGAGCCGAAGCCAAAGACGAACAAGGACAATGTTCGCTGAACCGCCGCTGGAGTGACGGCAAAGTCAGCGGCCAGACCAGGCAGCGACGCCAGATAGAGGTCGGTGGACAAGGGCTGCAGCATCAGGCAGCCGGTCACCAGCCAGAGCAAGGTGGTCGGGGTCATGACAGGGGGCCCGGCTGCTTCAGCCGCGCCGGTCGCGCATGACTCGGGCCTTCTCGCGGACCCAGTCGCGGTCCTTCTCTGCGTCGCGCTTGTCGTGCTGCTTCTTGCCCTTGGCAAGGCCCACCGACAGCTTGACCCGACCCTTGCTGTAATGCAGGTCGAGGGGCACCAGCGTATAACCGGCGCGCTCCACCTTGCCGATCAGCTTGCTGAT
>JAPLRA010000407.1 GCA_026399445.1 Sulfuritalea sp. | reverse complement strand
CCGACCTGTGGGCCGGGGGCGAAATGTTCAGGGTCAGCGGCCATGGCTACACACCGGAAGGCGAACTGCTGCGCCAGGGTGAAATCGCCGCATCACCAGCGCCGACTCCTGGCACCCCGATTGGTTCGGCGTTGCGCGAAACCCTGCTCGCCGGCGCACTGTGCAACGACGCCGCGCTTTACCACGAGAATCGCCAATGGCAGATCACCGGCGACCCGACCGAGGCCGCGCTGCTGGTCGTGGCCCGCAAGGGCGGGCTGGATGAAACCACGCTGCGCAATGTGTTTCCGCGCCGGGACGAGTTGCCCTTCGATTCGACGCGACAGACCATGGCCACCCTGCACGCCATCGAGGGCCGTTCGACCGTTTACGCCAAGGGAGCGATAGAAAAGCTGCTGCCCGCGTGTCGCAGCCTACTCGCCGCCGATGGCAGCGAAATCCCGCTGGATGCGGCGCTGCTGGAGGAGGTCGCTGCCCTCATGGCGGCCCGCGGCCTGCGCGTGCTGGCCCTGGCACGCCGGCATCTGGCGGCTGAGGAAACCCTGACCGAAGCCACCATCGCCGCCGACATGGTGCTGGTGGGCCTCGTCGGCATGATCGATCCGCCGCGTGCACGCGCCATCAGCGCGGTGCGCACCTGCCATGCAGCCGGCATCAAGGTGAAGATGATCACCGGCGACCACGCCGAAACGGCGCGGGCAATCGCGGCGCAGATCGGCCTCGTCAAGGATGGTCGAACAGCCGCAGTCCTTACCGGGCGCGATCTGGCGCGACTCGATGACGAAGCGCTCAGGGTGGCTACAGGCAACGTCGACGTCTTTGCCCGCGTAGAACCTGAACAGAAGCTGCGGCTGGTCCGTGCACTACAGGCGCAGGGCGAGGTGGTGGCGATGACGGGCGACGGCGTCAATGATGCGCCGGCATTGAAAGCCGCCGACATAGGCATCGCCATGGGCATGGGCGGCACCGACGTCGCCAAGGAGGCGGCGGCGATGGTGCTCACCGACGACAACTTCGCCACCATCGAAGCCGCCGTCGAAGAGGGGCGCGGCATCTACGACAACCTGGTGAAGTTCATCACCTGGACCCTGCCGACGAACTTCGGCGAGGGCCTGGTGATCCTCGCCGCCATCGTCGCTGGCGTGACCTTGCCGATCACCCCGCTGCAAATCCTCTGGATCAACATGACCACCGCCGTGCTGCTCGGACTGCCGCTGGCCTTCGAGCCGGCGGAACGCGGCATCATGCGGCGCCCGCCGCGCCCGCCCGGCGCGGCGGTGCTCGATGCCGTGCTGATCGAGCGCGTGGTGCTGGTCGGCATCCTGATGCTGGCTGGCTCCTTCGGCATGTTCCTGCTGGCGCTCGAGCGCGGCCAGAGCCTGGCCGAAGCGCGCAGCATAGCGATGAACGTCTTCGTCGCGATCGAGATCGCTTACCTGTTCAACTGCCGCTCGCTGCGCCTGCCGGTCACCGCCGTCGCCGCATTCTCGAATCCCTGGGTGTGGGCCGGCGCCGGCCTGCAACTCGTGCTGCAGATGGCAATCACCTACTGGGCCCCGCTCAACCGGGCGTTTGCCACCGCGCCGATCGACGTCCGCGCCTGGGGTGAAATCGCCATCATTGCCCTGGTGGCGATGGGCATCGTCGAACTGGAGAAACGCTGGCGGGCATGAAATCCATGCGCCATCGCTTTCATCCGGCAGGCAGGGATTTGCCAAGACCCGCAAGACTTTGCACAATGCCGACATGAGCGCCGCACAGCCTCCCGCTGATCGCAGCCATCGCCAGAGGCTGATTGCTCTGCTGGGCGTGGTCGTGCTCGGCGTGATTCTGATCATGAGCACCATGATCTGGATGGCACGCCGGGAAGCGCTGCGCGAGGCTGCAATCACGACACGCAACTATGCCTCGATGTTCGAGGCGCGACTGGATGCCACCCTGCGCCGTTGCGATACGGTGCTGCAGGGTCTGGTGCGCACACTCCCGAAGGCGGCGCTGAACCGGCAGGCAGTCGCCGGTTACGCCGAGGCCATCAACGCCGAACTGAATGTCAGAGGGGCCAATTTCGAGGAGATAGCCGGCTTGCGCGTGTTCGACGCCAACGGTGATCTGCTCTACACCTCGGGCCCGACCGACGTGCCGCGTGGTTACGGGAAAGCAGACCCTGGTGGCGTCCCGCGCCTTGCGCGATGAACAGGGCCGCTTTCGCGGCATGGTAATCGCCGGCATTGAACTCGATCATTTCAAGAAACTGTTCCAGTCACTCGACATCGGCCGCGAGGGGCTGATATCCATCCGGCGCAGCGACGATTTCACTCAAGTGGTGCGCTGGCCGCCGCGCGACGGCGAAATAAACAAGGCGCTGCCGCCGGGCAGTCCGACACGGGAAGCCATCAGCGCCGGGAAGATGGAGTCGACCAGCGAATTTCTCGGGTCGGTCGATGGCTTGATGCGCACCTTGAGCTTCCGCAAACTGGAGCGCTATCCCTTCTTTGTGGCCGCCGCGCTGGCGCACGAAGATGTGCTGGCCGGCTGGAAACTGCGCGCCACGGCGGTCGGCGCGTCCGGCGCGCTGCTGCTGGGGCTACTGATTTATCTGCTGCTGCGCCTGGGGCGCCTGCAAATGCGGGAACAGGATCTGGTCGCGGAAAAGACGGAAAGCGTCGAAGTGTTTCGGCACCTGTTCGAAGACATGAACGATCCCATCCTGCTGCTCAGGGACGGCAGCTTCATCGATTGCAATGCCGCCACCCTGAAGCTGCTCCGCTACGAAAGCAAGGAAGGCTTCCTCAACCGCCAGCCCGCCGAGATCTCGCCCAAATACCAGCCGGACGGACGTTCATCCGCGGACAAGGCGGCGGAAATGATCGCCACTGCCTTGCGCATCGGCTACCACCGGTTCGACTGGATGCACCGGCGCGCGGACGGATCGGACGTCCCGGTGGAAGTGACGCTGACACCCATCACCATGGGCGGCGAAGTGATCCTGCACACCCTGTGGCGCGACATTACCGGACGGCAGGAAGCCGAGCACAAGCTGCGCCTGCTGGCCAGCGTTTTCGAGCGCAGTGGAGAGGCGATCGTGATCAGTGACCGCGACAACCGCATCCTCGAAGTGAATCAGGCCTTCACCCGCCTCACCGGCTACAGTGCCGACGACGTGTGCGGGCAGAACCCCCGCATCCTGTCTTCCGGGCGCACCACGGCCGATGAGTTCAAGGCCATGTGGCAGGCCATCAACGAAGAGAGCTTCTGGCAGGGCGAGGTATGGGACAAGCGCAAGGATGGCAGCTTCTATCCCAAATGGCTCACCATTTCCGCCGTCAGGGACAATGCGGGAGAGATCGAGTACTACATCGGCAGCTTCACCGACATGACCGAGCGCAAGACGGCACAAGAGCGCATCAACCACCTCGCGCTGCACGACCCGCTGACCGGCCTGCCCAACCGCTACAACCTTCAGGGGCGGCTCGATCAGGCGCTGGCCACGGCACGCCGGGATGGCGGCCACCTGGCCCTGATGTTCATCGACATGGATCGCTTCAAGAACATCAACGACACCCTCGGCCACCATGTCGGCGACGGCCTGCTGCAGGAGGTGGCAACCCGCCTGACAACCAGCGTGCGCGACAGCGATGTGGTCGCCCGCCTCGGCGGCGACGAGTTCGTGGTGGTGCTGACCGGGGTCGAGGCGACTGGCGCCGGCAGCGTCGCCGACAAGATTCTCAAGACGCTGGGATTGGCCTATCGCATTGAATCACACGAGTTGCATACCACCCCCAGCATCGGCATCGCGGTCTTCCCCGGCGATGGCGATACCGCGGATGTACTGATGCAGAACGCCGATACCGCGATGTATCACGCCAAGTCCGCGGGGCGCAACAACGTGCAGTTCTTCACTGCGGCGATGAACCAGGCCGCCAGAGACCGGCACGAACTCGAAGGCGGCCTGCATCTGGCGCTGGAACGCGAAGAACTCTCGCTGCATTTCCAGCCGCAGGTCGACGGCCAGGGTCGCGTCATCGGCGCCGAGGCCTTGCTGCGCTGGCAAAGCCCGGAGCACGGCCCCGTATCGCCGCTCAGCTTCATCCCGCTGGCGGAAGAAACCGGCTTGATCCTGCCCATCGGCCGCTGGGTGCTGGCAAGCGCCTGCGCCCGGCTCAAGGCGTGGTCGGACGATGGACGCACCCGCGATCTCCAGCTGGCAGTGAATGTCAGCCCACGCGAGTTCCGTCAAACGGATTTTGTCGATCAGGTACGCGAGGGTCTGGAAGCCAGTGGCGCCAACCCGAAGCGGCTGAAACTGGAACTGACCGAGAGCCTGGTGCTGGACGATGTCGAGGACACCATCCGCAAAATGCAGGCGATCAAAAAGCTCGGTATCGCATTTTCGCTGGACGACTTCGGCACCGGCTACTCATCGCTTTCCTACCTGACCCGGCTGCCGCTGGACCAGCTCAAGATCGATCGTGCCTTCGTGTCCAAACTTCCCGACAACGTCAGCGACGGCATCGTCGCGCAAACCATCATCACCATGGCTGCCGGCCTTGGCCTGAATGCCATCGCCGAGGGCGTCGAAACCGAAGCGCAGCGCGAGTTCCTCGAGCGGCACGGCTGTCATGCCTATCAGGGCTATCTGTTCAGCCGGCCGCTGCCGCTGGCGGAATTCGAGCGATTCCTCGACGCGAACTGAAAACCTCATTCCGTTTTCAGATCATTTGTGGCGCGAAGACGAGCCGCAGACAGTGCCAACTGCACGGCAAGGCGAAGTCGACAAAGTCACGGATGATCTGGAAACGGAATTACTTCCAGAGTTCCAGTTTCTCGCCGCTCTCTTTCATGTGCTCGGCCTTGTTCTGCAGGAAGCGCTGAAACTCCGGCTCCTTCCTGTAGGCGCCGCTGGCGACGTACTCGAAGGACGAGGTGAAGTGGAAGGGGCGCACGTAGGCCTCGAGGCGGAACACCTCCTTGCCCCGGTCATCGAAGAACACCACGCTCGGCGTGTAGCTGATCTTGAGTTCCCTGCTCCATGCTTCGGCATTGCTGCGGCGCCCGTCCGGCGTGGTCAGCGCATCGCGACCCGACAGCGTAAGACGCGCGACATCGAGGCGGGAAATCGCCGCCAGCGTCTTGTCGCGGGTGAAGCCTTCCTGGTGCAGTTCGTCGCAGGGCGCGCACTGGCGCGACTCGAACAGGACGGCAAGCGGCTTGTCGCCCCGCTTGCGGGCAAGGTTCAAGGGCGGCTTCATGAAGAAGGGCTGTTCGTGAAGCGTGGCGCTGGCGCCGGTTTGCGGCACGGCTTTCATGTGCTCGGCAAACGATAGCTTGCCCTCCAGCCGCTGCACCGAGTAATCGAGCGCGGCCGAGAAGTTGAAGGCGATCGGCAGGAAGTGTTTGGCGGTCTTGTCTACGATGGCCTTCTGCGTGAAGCTGGTCTGCATCAGTTCCTTGCAGTAGGGACAGCCCACCTGGCCGAAATACAGCAACAGCCGCTTGCCGGATTTCGCTGCCTGCGCCGCATCGTCCGGGAGTTCGAGCAGGGTTTCGACAAACACCGGCGGCAGGATCTCCTCGCCGATCTGGGCAAAGGTCGGCGCTGGTGAGACGGCGAAAAGCGCGGCGAACAGCAGCGCCGCCAGAGCCGGCAGCCTACGCACGTCAGCTCTCCACTATGACCAGATGCACCCGATACGGCCCGTGGGCGCCGAGGACGATCGTCTGCTCGATGTCGCCGGTGCGCGAAGGGCCGGAGATGAAATTCACGGCGCGCGGCAAGGTGCCGAGTTCCTCGCGAGCCAGATCCCAGGCGTCTTCCATGTAGGGCACGATGCGCGAGGCCTGAACGATCGCGATGTGCGTCTCCGGCAACAGGCTGACGGTGGCCGGCGTATCGGGCGAAGAGGACACCATCAGCGTTCCGGTTTCGGCCACGGCGCAGAAGCAGCCGGTGATGCGCACCAGATCGGCATCGCGCGCACCGCGGCCTTCGACGGCAAGGCCTGCCGCGGCCCAGTCCAGTGCGCCCAGCGACGGCCAGGCGACCGCCGACTTCGGCAGATTCATGCTGGCCAGGTAGCGGGCGATTGCAGCCGGTACGTCAGCATCCCGCGCCACGATATCGACCGTACTCGATTGCACTTCCGACTTGAGCCGGAAACGCTCGAGCAGGGCCTTCGGATCGGCATTGATGGCCGGCTTCGGGCCGTGGCTGCGATTCGACAGGGCGTCCAGCATCACCTCGCGACCTGCGGCCGCATTGGTGGCACTGCGGTGCAGACCGGCGCGCACACGGCCCAGGATTTCATCACGAGAACTCATTTCGTTTCCTTTGCTCGGGTCTGGCGCGCGGCATACAGTTCGCGGAAGGTTTTGCCCTGCGGCGCCGGAAAATCGCGCCCCAGCGACCACTCGGGCGCAGTAGGCAGCAGACGGATGCGATTCGAATCGCCGGCCAGCCACTTCAGGTAGCGCGCACCGAAACTCGCCCCCAAGGCGTAGAGCTTCGGCTGCTGCGCCACCCAGGCCCACAGGCGCAGACCAATGCGTTCGGTGAGCGGCCGCAAGCCGCGCTCGGTCTGCTTCTCGCGCAGCTTGCGCAGCAAATCGGGTAGCGGAATTTTTACCGGGCAGACGATGCCGCACTGGTTGCACAGGGTGGCCGCGTGCGGCAGGTCGATCGGGTTCTCCATGCCGGCATACAGAGGCGTCAGCACCGAACCCATCGGGCCCGGATAGACCCAGCCGTAGGCGTGCCCGCCGATGGTCTGATACACGGGACAATGGTTCATGCAGGCGCCGCAGCGGATGCAGCGCAGCATCGCGTGGAAGTCGCCGCCGACCACGTCGGCGCGGCCGCTGTCGACCAGCACGAAGTACAAGTGCTCGGGGCCGTCGTGTTCCTCCGGCTTCTTCACCCCGGTGAGAATCGAAAAGTAATTGGAGATCGACTGGCCGGTGGCCGAGCGCGGTAACAGCCGCATCAACGTCGACAAGTCCTCCAGGGTCGGGATCACTTTTTCGATGCCGGTGATGACCACATGCACCTTGGGCATCGTCGTCACCATGCGGCCGTTGCCTTCGTTGGTGACCAGCGCCACCGACCCGGTTTCAGCGACCAGGAAATTGCCGCCGGAAAGCCCCATCTCGGCCGACAGAAAGTGCGCACGTAATACTTCGCGAGCTTCCCGCGTCAGCGCCTGAATGTCGGTCTTGCGCGGCGTGCCATGCACCTTGTGGAAGAGGTCGGCGACCTGGTCAAGGCTCTTGTGCACCGCCGGCGCGATGATGTGGCTGGGCGGCTCGTTGTTGTCCACCTGCAGGATGTATTCGCCAAGATCGGTTTCCACCGGCTGGATGCCCGCGGCTTCCAGCGCCTGGTTGAGCCCCGCCTCCTCGGAGAGCATCGATTTCGACTTGGTGACCTTGGTCACGCCGTGCTTCTTCGCGATCTCGGTCACCAGGCGGCAGACCTCGACTCCGTCCTTGGCCCAGAGCACCGTCGCGCCGGTATCCAGCGCCTTCTGCTCGAAGCGTTCCAGCCACAGATCGAGATTGTCGATGACCTTGTTGCGAATTGCTTCAGCCGCATCACGCGTAGCTTCGAAGTCGTCGAGGTCCTTGATCGCCACGGCGCGCCGGGTGACAAACTTGCCCTTGGCATTTTTCAGGTTGCCTTGCAGCACCACGTCCGCGAGCTTGGCGTGGACGTTGGCCTTGAAGTGCA
>JAPLRA010000493.1 GCA_026399445.1 Sulfuritalea sp. | reverse complement strand
AGTGGTCGTTCGCGAAGGCGGACGCCTCGTCAGGCTTTCCGGGCGCTGGACGCTGGCGACCACTTCGCAGCGTGCAGCGGGACTGTCCGAAGAACTGAATCGCGCGGTGGATCCGGCCAGTACGTGGGATTGCCTGGACGTTGAGGCGATTGACAGTGCCGGCGCAATACTGCTTTGGCGCGCATGGAACCGGGCCTTGCCCGGCCAATTGTCGATCAAACCGGAGCATCGGCGGGTCTTCGAGCGCATTGACACTGCCGATAACGAGCCGCGTGCGGCGGTGGTGCCGATTTCGCCGCTGCATGGTGCGATGGTGATTGGCGAGGCGGTGATCGGCATCGGTCGCCATCTGGTCGATTTCGTCGCCCTGGTAGGTCAGTTCGGATTGAATCTGTCGCACGTTCTGCGCTATCCCGTCGATCTGCCGCGCCGCGAGATTTCCGCCAATCTTTACAAGAGCGGAGTTCGCGCGATGCCGGTCACCGCACTGGTAGGCTTTCTGATCGGCGTCGTGCTGTCCTATCTCTCGGCGCTGCAGCTCAAGCAGTTCGGGGCGGATATATTCATCGTCAATATCATCGGCCTTGGCCTGGTGCGTGAGCTGGGTCCTGTGCTGGTGGCCATTCTGGTTGCCGGGCGATCCGGTTCCGCGATGACGGCGCAACTGGGCGTGATGCGTGTTACGGAGGAAATCGACGCGCTGGCGACGATGGGTGTACCGCGGGGCCTGCGGCTGGTATTTCCCAAAGTGGTGGCCCTGACCATCGTCATGCCCCTGCTCGTGCTGTGGAGTACGGCGATCGCGCTGATCGGCGGCATGGTCTCGGCCCAGTTGCAGCTCGATATTTCGTATGGATTCTTCTTCCAGACTTTGCCGCGCGTGGTGCCGGCGGCCAACCTCTGGATTGGTCTGGCCAAGGGCGCAGTATTCGGCATGTTCGTCGCTCTGGTGGCCTGTCATTTCGGACTGCGGGTGCGGCCCAACACGGAAAGCCTGTCGAGCAATACGACGGCCTCCGTGGTTTCGGCGATCACGATAGTCATCATCATCGATGCCGTGTTTGCCATCGCCACGCGCGGCATCGGCCTGCCATTATGAGTTCTGCCGACGTGACAGTCCCCGTCATCCGTGTTCGTGATCTTTCAACGCGTTTCGGCGACGTTTGGATTCACAAAGGGCTCGACCTCGACATCCAGCGCGGCGAACTGGTTTCGCTGGTGGGCGGTTCCGGCAGCGGCAAGACCACGCTGTTGCGCATGGTGGTGGGTTTGCTGCTGCCGACCAGCGGCAGCATCGAGGTTTTCGGCGAGCCGTTGTTTGGCGGCGGCGTGGCGCGCGAGCGCTCCCTGCGCCAACGCTTCGGCGTGCTCTTTCAGCATGGTGCGCTGTTTTCAGCCTTCAACGTCTATGACAATATCGCCTTTCCCTTGCGCGAGTTGAAGCGCTACGACGAGGGCGCCATTCACGATTTGGTGATGCTCAAGCTGTCGATGGTGGAACTGCTGCCACGCCATGGCAAGTTGATGCCGGCGGAGCTTTCCGGCGGCATGGTCAAGCGCGTCGCACTGGCCCGCGCGCTGGCGCTGGAGCCCGAACTGCTGTTGCTCGACGAGCCCACTGCCGGACTGGATCCGGATCGTTCCGACAGCTTTGTACGCCTGATCCGCATGCTGGGTGAAGAACTCGGGCTTACCGTGATGCTGGTCACGCACGACCTCGATACGCTGGGGGCGCTCTCGACACGCGTCGCGGTGTTGGCCGAACAGCGGATTCTCGCTTATGGTACGACCGAAGAAATCATGCATACCGATCATCCCTTCATCCGCAATTTTTTCCTTTCCGAGCGCAGCGTGCGTGCCCTGCAGAATTCAGGGCACGTTGCCGTGCCGTATTGAAAGCGCCGAACCATGGAAAACCGATCTCACGCACTGGCCGCCGGCATCTTCACCATCCTGCTCGGCATTGCCGCCGCTGTCGCGCTCTGGTGGCTGGGGCAGACCCGCGATACTTCGGCAACCTACATTCTGGAAACCCGAGGCAACGTGACCGGGCTCAACGTCCAGGCCCAAGTCCGCTATCGGGGGATTCGCGCCGGCAAGGTGGAGTCCATCGAACAGGATGAAGCCGACCCGCGCGTGATCCAGGTGCGCATCAACATCGACAAGCGCTTCATGCTGACAAAGGGAAGCACCGCCGAACTGGGATATCAGGGGGTCACCGGTCTGGCCTATGTGCAGATCGAGGACGACGGCTCGTCAATCGAACCGTTGAAGGGGAAAGACGGGGAAGCGCCGCGCATTGCGATTCGGGCCACGGTGTTCGACACGCTGGGTGAGCGGGCGGGCGAGATGGTCGACCAGATCAGCACATCCTCCGTGCGCCTGGGCAAGCTGCTGGACGAGAAGAATGTGCAGAATCTAACGCGTGCCCTGGAGAACGTTGCGGCGGCATCGGACGGCTTGCGCGAGATGCCGGCGATACTCGCCTCGATGCGCGAAGCCTTGTCGGAAAGCAACATGCGCAGCCTGCGGCAGATCCTGACGCACGTCGAAAAGACCGCCGGAGAGAGCGCGCCGCTGACCGCGGAAATCCGGGAACTGGTGAAATCGATGAGCGTTCTCTCGCGTCGTTTCGATCATCTTACGGGTAGCGCCGGCGATGAGTTGACCAGTGGCACCTTGCCCCGGGCCAATGCACTGATGCGCGAACTGGCGACCAATTCGCGCCAGTTGTCGCGTGTTCTGGAGGGCCTTGAAAGCAATCCGCAGATGTTGATTTTTGGTCGTGGCGCGGCGGCGCCCGGTCCCGGCGAGGCTGGTTTTTCGGCGCCGGCCAAACAGGGAGAAGGACGATGATGAAGCGCGGAGCAATGGTTCTGGCCGGATTGCTGCTGGCTGCATGCGGAGGCAATGTGCGGACTGTCGAAGCCGTTCAGTACGATCTGGGAAGTCTGGGCGGCCACTGGGCGGGATCACGCATTCCGATTGCGGCCGTCGAAGTGCAGGCATCGTCGTGGCTTTCAGGGCCGGCAATGCATTTTCGTCTGGCCTATGCCGAACCCTTGCGGCGCCAAAGCTATGCGGAAAGTCGCTGGGCTGCGCCTCCCGCCGAACTGCTCGAGCGCTTCCTGAAACGCAGGATTGTCTTCGGTCAGCCCGATTTCAGCGGGACGGGCTGCCGTCTGCAACTGGTTCTGGACGAGCTTGAGCAACGCTTCGATGGCCCCCAAAGCAGCCAGCAGGTGCTCGAAGTTCGCGCGCTGCTGACAGGCTCTCGGGGCGGCGAGACCGTGTCGAGGCGAGCATTCCTGATCCAGAAACCGACGCTGACAGCCACTGCCGGCGGGGGCGTGGCCGCAACTCGCGACGCCGTGCAGGCCCTTGCCGACGATCTCGGGGCCTGGCTGGATGAGGCAGGCCGCGAGAAGCCTGCTATTGTCGAACGTTGCCGTATCTGAAGAGGGAACCCCCATGAGCAATCCCTACGCCACCGGACTGGACAAGAATCCGGCCAACTATGTTCCGCTGACGCCGCTGACCTTCATCGAGCGCTCGGCCTCTATCTATCCCGAGCGCGTGGCCTCGATACACGGCAGTCGCCGTTACACCTGGCGCGAGGCCTATGAACGCAGCCGCCGACTGGCTTCGGCGCTGGCCATGCGAGGAGTCGGCGCTGGCGATACGGTGGCTGTGATGCTCAACAACACGCCGGAAATGTTCGAGTGCCATTTCGGCGTGCCGATGTGCGGCGCCGTGCTCAACACCATGAACACACGCCTCGATGCCGAAACCATTGCCTTCATGGTCAATCATGGCGAGGCGAAGGTGTTGATCACCGATCGCGAGTATTCGGGGATGGTGAAGAAAGCCCTGGCGGATCTGGGGCGCGAGATTCTCGTCATCGATGTTGATGACCCCGAATACATCGGCCCGGGTGAGCGTGTCGGCAGCGTTGACTATGAGTCGTTCCTGGCGGGCGGTCATCCGGACTACGCCTGGAAGACGCCGGCCGACGAATGGGATGCAATCTCGCTCAACTACACCTCCGGCACCACGGGCAATCCCAAGGGCGTGGTCTATCACCATCGCGGCGCCTATCTCAATGCGCTGTCCAACATTGTCTCGTGGGGCATGCCGCCGCAGTCGATTTACCTTTGGACGCTGCCGATGTTCCATTGCAACGGCTGGTGTTTTCCGTGGACCGTGGCGGCCAATTCCGGCACCAATGTCTGCCTGCGCCGCGTCGATCCGAAACTGATTCTCGACGCGATCCGCGAACACAAGGTCAGTCATTATTGCGGCGCACCCATCGTGCATTCGATGCTGATCAGCGCCCCGGCCGAGTGGCGCGCCGGCATCGACCACAAAGTCTCGGCGCTGGTCGCCGCGGCGCCGCCGCCGGCCGCGGTGATCGAGGGCATGGGCAAGATCGGCTTCAACATCACGCACGTTTACGGTCTGACCGAAACCTACGGCCCGGCAGCCGTCTGCGCCAAGCACGATGAATGGCTGGATCTGCCGCTGGACGAGCAGGTGCGGCTCAACGGTCGTCAGGGCGTGCGCTATCACTGCCAGGAAGGCGTTACGGTGATGGACCCGCAAACCATGCTGCCGGTACCCTGGGACGACCAGACTATGGGCGAGATCATGTTCCGCGGCAACATTGTCATGAAGGGCTACCTGAAGAACCCGAAGGCGACGGAAGAGGCCTTCCACGGCGGCTGGTACCACACCGGCGACCTGGCCGTGATGCAGCCCGACGGCTATATCAAGATCAAGGATCGCAGCAAGGACGTGATTATTTCCGGCGGCGAGAACATCTCCTCGATCGAGGTGGAGGACACGCTGTACCGCCACCCGGCGGTGATGGGTGCTGCAGTCGTTGCCACGCCCGACGCGAAATGGGGCGAAGTGCCCTGCGCCTTCATCGAACTGCGCGAAGGCGTCAGCGTCACGGCGGAGGAACTGACCGAGTTCTGTCGTGAACGCATGGCACGCTTCAAGGTGCCCAAGCATTTCATTTTCGAGACCCTGCCCAAGACGTCCACCGGCAAGATCCAGAAATTCGTGCTGCGTGAAAAGGCCAAGTCGGCCACGTCATTTGAATAGTCGGCTGGTGATGAGAACCTGGCTGCCGCGGATTGCCGGGGTATTGCTGGCCATGCTGGGCCTGGTGGTGATCGTTGCCGTGATCTGGTGGCGGGTCGTCGCGCCAGTGACCGAAGGCGGGATTGCGGTTGCGGGTCTTGCGGGAGAAGTTAGCATCGAACGCGACGAAGCCGGCATTCCGACCGTGCGGGGTGCGAACCGTGATGCCGTGCTGTTCGGGCTGGGCTTCGTCCATGCGCAGGATCGGCTGTGGCAGCTCGAAACGCATCGCCGCATCGGCTCGGGGCGACTGGCCGAGGCCTTCGGTCCGGGTGCGCTGGACAACGACAAGTTCCTGCGCGCGCTCGGCGTGCGCCGCGCGGCCGCTGCGCAATGGGAGCAACTCGGCGGTGACGCCCGCGCCGCCGTACTGGCCTACACCGCCGGCATCAATGCCTTCGTTGCCGGCCACATGCGGGCGCGGCCTCCCGAATTCCTCATCCTCGGCATCCATCCCGAACCCTGGACGCCCGAAGACACGCTGGCCTGGGGCATCATGATGGCCTGGGACCTGGGCGGCAACTGGACCAACGAGCTGTTGCGCATGCGTCTCGCGCTGACTATGCCGGTGGCACGCATCAACGAATTGATGCCACCTTATCCGGGCGAGAAGCCGCTGGTCACACGTGACTATGCCGCGCTGTATAGGCAACTCAAAGTCAGCGGCGAACTCGGCAAGCAGGCCTTGCTCGACGCGCCCGAGTCCGGCGTCGAAGGCGTCGGTTCCAACAACTGGGTGGTCGCCGGTACCCATACGGTGTCGGGCAAGCCCTTGCTGGCCAATGATCCGCACCTCAAGCTGACGGCGCCCGCGCTATGGTATTTCGCCCGTCTTGAAGCACCGGGCCTCAAGGTGGCCGGCGCCACCATGCCGGGTTTGCCGATGGTGGTGCTGGGGCAGAACGAGCGCATCGCCTGGGGCTTCACCAACACCAACCCCGATGTGCAGGATGTCTATCTGGAACAGATCAAGGCGGACGACGCGTCGCTTTATCGCACGCCGGACGGCTGGGCGGCGTTCCAGTCCTTCGATGAAACCATACGCGTCAAGGGGCAGGGAGACGTCAAGCTGACGGTGCGCGCCACACGCCACGGCCCGGTGATTTCGGATTCCGGCGCGGCCGTCGTTGCCGGCCTGACAGGAAATGCCGCCGCAGCGGCCTACGCGCTGGCGCTGCGCTGGACCGCGCTCGACGCCGATGCCGGCAGTATCGATGCAGGGCTGGCACTCAGCGGCGCAGCATCGGTGGCCGAATTCATTCGCGGCGCCGAAAAGTACAAGGCGCCGATGCAGAACATGGTGGTGGCCGATGTCGACGGCAACATCGGCTTCATCGCCGCCGGCCGTGTACCGTTGCGGCGTAAGGACAACGACTTGCGCGGCCTCGCCCCCGCGCCCGGCTGGGAGGCACGCTACGACTGGGCCGGCTTCCTCGATCCGGGCAAGACGCCGCGCGAGATCAATCCGCCGCGCGGCTGGATTGCCACCGCCAATCACCGTATCACCAGCGCCGACTATCCGCATT
>JAPLRA010000497.1 GCA_026399445.1 Sulfuritalea sp. | reverse complement strand
GTATATGTCCCAGCATGTCGGCCTCGGGATGCCAGCAGCCGGCGCCGAAGAAACATTCGTCGGTGGCAATGTGCACGTAGAAGCCCGGTGCATGAACGTCCTTGCCCAGTTCGTGGCGGAACTGGATGCCGATGTTGGTCTTGTACGGGCTCTTGTCGCGGGCGAAGCGCGTGTCGCGGAACACGCGCATCAGCGAGCCGCCCATCTTGCGCGGCTCGGCGCGGAAATGCGGGGCGAACTTCGCAAGTGGCTCGGCCATCGCGGCGATGAAATCCAGCGCCGGCTCGCGCACCAGTTCTTCGTAGCGCGGCTTGTTGGCTTCGAACCAGCTGCGGTCGTTGTTGGCGGCGAGTTCGTCGAGGAATCGGAAGGTGGCTTTGCTGAACATGGCGGTCCGGTTCTTCGCTGCGATTTCCTTACGCTGCGGCTTTCTGCCCGAGGCGGCTATCCAGCCACTGGTCGATCTTGTTGGCGGCCGCGGTCCATTGCGGCTCCATCATGATCATGTGCCCGGCGCGCGGGATCACGCAGGTTTCGGCGTTCCAGCCCGACGCCGTGAAGTAAAGCTGGTTGGACGGAAACAGCGCATCGAGTTCACCACCCATGACCAGCGCCGGAATCTTCGGCCGGAGTTTGGGCGAGCGCCACGCTAGCGCCATCATCTCGGTTACGGCGGTCATGGATTCGTCCTGCACCAACGGCTTGAAGGCGGCGAACTGTTCCGCCGGCCTCCCGCAGGAAATCCGGCTGCCGGACGTGCAACTGGGCGCTGCAGCCGGCCAGCCCGGTGGTCGGCACCGGTGCCATCATGATCACGGCCGCCGCCTGTCCTTTTTCGAGAAAGCGCTGCACCACCAGTGCGCCCATCGAATGCCCGATAAGCACCGGCGGCGCGGGCAGTTCGGCCACCAGTTGCGCGACGTCGGCGGCGTAGTGGTCGAGATCGTAGCTGTTGAGGTTCTCGCGGCCCTCGCTCGCGCCGTGACCGGAAAGGTTGATGGCGTGGCAGTGGTAGCCGAGCTTGCTGAAGTGGGGCAGGAAGTTCACGTCCCAGCAGCCGGCATGGACATAGCCGCCATGCACGAAGACCAGCGGCGGATGCCCGTTGTGCTTCTTTGCCGGGCGATGCAGGGTGTGCAGTTTGCGGTGACTCAAGGGCGGACTCCGGAAGTGTGGCTTGGGATCAGAACAGTATCACGCCGCGTGCATTGCGGCCTTCGGCCAGGTCCGCAAAGGCCTGCGGTGCTTCCTCGATGGTGTAGGTCTTGGTAATCAGTTCGTCGAGCTTGAGCCGGCCGCTGCGATAGAGGCCGATCAGGCGCGGAAAATCCTGCTGCGGACGCGCCGAGCCGAAGTAGCTGCCCTTCAGCGTCTTCTCCTCGAAAGTGAGGCTGGAGGTGCGGATGGTCGTCGTGTCCTTCGGCCCGGCCACGCCGACCACTACTGCCGTGCCGCCCTTGCGCAGGCAGCCGTAGGCCTGCGCCGCGATCTCGCCCAGCCCGACGCATTCGAAGGCATAGTCGGCGCCGCCTTCGGTGAGCTTCTTCAGGGCCTTGACGATGTTCTCTTCGTTCTTCGCATTCACCGTGTGGGTGGCGCCGAACTGCTTCGCCATTTCAAGTTTGGCATCCGAAGTGTCGACCGCGACGATGATGCGCGCGCCGGCGATCGCGCAACCCTGGAGCGCATTGAGGCCGACGCCGCCGCAGCCGAAGACCACGGTGGCCGAACCCGGTTCGACCTTCGCCGTATTGACCGCGGCGCCGACGCCGGTCATCACGCCGCAGCCGATCAGCGCCGCCTTGTCTAGCGGCATGGCGGCGTCGATCTTGACCACGTTGTCGACATGCAGCGTGGCGTGGCCGCCTGGTCGCAGAGTTGCGGGCGGCCGGTCTGGCAGTAGCGGCACTTGCCGCACATGCTGACGAAGGAACTGACGACATGGTCGCCCAAGGCAAAGGCGCTGACGCCTTCGCCGAGTGCCACGATGCTGCCGGCGCCTTCGTGGCCGAGCACCACCGGCGGCGGGAAGGGGATGGTGCCGTTGGTGGCAGACAGGTCGCTGTGGCAGACGCCACAGGCGGCAAGCTTGATCATTACCTCACCACGTTGCGGCGCATCGACGCTGACGGTTTCGACGACGACGGGTTTGCCGATTTCACGGCAGACGACTGCCCGGGCTTGCTGGGTCATGATGAATATCTCCTTAACTGAATCAAAGACGGGACCGCTACTCTTTGTACCAGACCAGTTGCTGCGTCGTCGCGAGCAGGTCGCCGTCGGTGCTCCAGACGTGGCCGTGGTGGTCGAAGTGGCCGTCGCTGAAGGCCTGGGCCTGCGCTACGGCCAGCAAGGGTGCGGCGCCCTGGCGGACCAGGACCTCTTCGCCGGCGTGGAAATAGATGTTGATCGAGACGGTGCCGATCGGCACGAACTCGGGCCGGCGCAGAAAAATGCGCGGCAGGAAACTGTCGCACAGCGCGGTCAGTGAGGCAAAATCGAGCGGGCGCGGCGGATTGTCGGAAACCCAGACGTGGGAGAGGCTGTCTTCATTCACGGCGAAGGGCTTGCCGCGCACGAGGCGGAACTCGTAGCGCTGGAGAAAGCCCGTCGCCTTGCGCGGCGGCGCAACCTCGCATTGATCGGCGGGCGGCACTTCGGGGCGGACGGCTTCGACGTGGCTCCAGGTTTCGCGGCGCAGGGCGCAGATGGCGATCACCTGTGCCAGCACACGCCCCGGATCGCCCTGCAGCAGGCGGATCGCCCAGTGCTGGCTGCTGCGGTTGGCACGCACCAGTTCGGTTTCGATCACATAGTCGCCGGCATCTATCGGCGCGATGTAGTTGATGGTGAAGGATAGCGGGCTGCCGCGCCGCTCGGGATGATCGAGCATGGCCTGCATCATCACCGCTGCCGTGACGCCACCGTAGGGGCTGACCATGTTCCAGTAGTCTTCGCTGGTCTTGCCATGCCACCGGTTCGGCGCTTCGGCGGTGAGCGCAATGGCGGTGTCGAAGGGGTGCGGGCTCACTGGACTGCTCTCCCCCCAGCCCCCTCGCCAAGCGAGGGGGTGACTGCGGTTCGCCGCTGCGCGGCTCCGGGCAATGACTGGCGCCCCTTCGGGCGGCCGTGCGGGGCGCCCATGCTCATATCCTGCGGCTGCGACCGCTCCAGTAGGCGTCGCGGATCTTGCGCTTCTGCACCTTGCCGTTGTCGTCGCGCGGCAGGGCTTCCACGATGTCGATGCGGCGCGGCACCTTGTAGCCGGCGATGCGTTCGCCCAGCGCGTGACGGATGGTTTCCGCATCGAGCTTGGCGCCGGCTTCGGCTACCACCTGCGCGGCCAGCGATTCGCCGAACTCGTCATCTGGAATGCCGACCACGGCGCAGTCAGCCACGCCCGGCAGGGTGATCAGCACGTGCTCGATCTCGGCCGGGTAGATGTTCACGCCGCCCGAGATCACCATGTCGGAAGCGCGATCGCAGACGAAGAGAAAGCCCTCGTCGTCGAGGTAG
>JAPLRA010000138.1 GCA_026399445.1 Sulfuritalea sp. | reverse complement strand
GCCTGCTGGTGCTGGCGACGCATGTCATGCTGGGCATCGACGTGCTGCGGCGGGGCATCATCTTCATCGACCTCGCCATTGCGCAGGTGGCGGGACTCGGCGCCGTTGCCGCCAGTCTGACCGATCTCGACGCCGTCTTCAGTGGTCTGCCGCAGGGTCTCGGCGCGCAACTCGCCGCCGGTCTGGCGGCCGGGATCGGTGCCCTGTTGCTGACCTGGTGCGAGCGCCGCTGGCCGGATATCCAGGAAGCGCTGATCGGACTGGTGTTCGTCTTCGCCGCGGCGGCCGGGATCCTGTTGCTGGCGCATCACCCGCATGGCGGTGAGCACCTGCGCGACCTGCTGGCCGGCCAGTTGTTGTGGGTGAGTTGGGACCGGCTGTTGCCCGTCGCACTGCTCTATGTCGGCGTTGTGCTGTTATGGGTGGGGCCGGCGCAACGCTGGCCGCGCCTCGGCTTCTATCTGCTGTTCGCCATCACGGTGACGGCGTCGGTGCAACTGGTGGGCGTGCTGCTGGTGTTCACCAGCCTGATCGCTCCGGCGGTGGCGACGCGCGCCTTCAGCGGCAAACGGCGCATTTTCATCGCCTATCTGGTGGGTGCGGCGGGCTATGCCGCGGGCCTCATCCTTTCCCTGTACGTCGATCTTCCCGCCGGCGCAACGGTGGTTTGCTGCATGTGCCTGCTGGCGCTGGCCGGGTTGGCCTTTTTCAGGCCGGACACAGGCGGGTTATACTGTTTAACCTCAAACAAAAGCAATATTGCTCCAGATCAGAAGTGGCGGACGAAGACGACGATCTGATGTCCCTCGGTTTCACGGTGCCCGGGGCGATTGGAGCGACGCCGGAGAAGCCTTCTGCGCGTGAAATTTCGCTGGTTCCGCTGGATGACGAGCGACCGATGGTCGAGCCCGAGCCCGAACCGGCTCCCGCGAAGGTTCGCGTGCCGCTGCCATTGGCACTGTCGGACGCCGCAGTGATGTACGCCGCCGGGCAGGAACTGGAAGCCATGCGCCGGCTCGAGACAGCGATCAAGAGCGGTGAAGACCTCGGCGATGCCGCCGTGCGCGCCTGGGGTTGCCTGTTCGAACTGCTGCAGGTCCTCGGCCGCCGTCCGGCCTTTGACGCGCTGGCCCTGACCTTTGCCCGTCGCTTCGAACAATCTCCCCCGACCTGGAGTCCGGTGGTCGACGGTCCGCATGTGGCCAGCGAAAGCAGCGGCGGCCGGGCCCACGTTTCGCTCTCCGGCGTGCTCGATGCCCTGGTCGATGCCGACAACAACGGCGCCACGTTGCTGATGCGCGCGATGGCCGCCCTGAAGCGCGCAAAGAAGGAAATCGTGTTCGGCAGCCCCGAGCATCTGGCGGAAATTCTGGCGACGAAAGTGGTGCCGGGGGAACGCAACCACGAGTCGATGTGGCTGCTGTTGCTGGAGCTGTATCAGCAGGCCTACCGGCAGGACGCCTTCGAGGAGGCAGCGGTGAATTATGCCGTTACCTTCGAGGTTTCGCCGCCCTCATGGGAGGCGCTGCCGGCGCGGCCGGTCACCGAGGCGCCGCCGGCTTCGTCGGCAGCCGGATCCAAGGCCGAAGGTTTTGTGCTGCGCGGCCAAATGCTGGGCGCCACCGTGGCGGACTTTGCGCCGCTCGAAGCGGTGCTGGTCGGTAGCGATGAGTTCGATATCGATGCGCACAATCTGGTGCGAATCGACGCGGGTAGCGCGGCACTGCTGCTGGATGTCCTCACCCGCCTGCATGCCAGCGGCAAGAAGCTGCGCATCATCGGCTTGAGCACGCTGGTCGCGGCCTATCTGGAATCGCTCGGTTTTGCCGACGCGGCCGAGTTGCGCGCCCGCGTGATCTGAACCTTTCCGGCAAGGAATTCCATGGAGCAATATCACGGCACCACCATTTTGTCCGTACGCCGCGGCAGCAGCGTCGCCTTGGGCGGCGACGGGCAGGTTACGCTGGGCAACATCGTGGTCAAGGCCACCGCGCGCAAAGTGCGGCGGCTTTACAACGAACAGATTCTTGCGGGCTTTGCCGGCGGCACCGCGGATGCCTTCACGCTGTTCGAGCGTTTCGAGGCCAAGCTGGAGCAATACCAGGGCAACCTGCTGCGCTCCGCCGTCGAACTGGCCAAGGACTGGCGCACGGACCGCATGCTGCGCCGGCTGGAGGCCATGCTCTCGGTCGCCGATCGCGAGCACTCGCTGATCATCACCGGCAACGGCGACGTGCTGGAGCCGGAGTACGGCCTGGTGGCGATCGGCAGCGGTGGCGCCTATGCGCAATCGGCGGCGCGCGCGCTGCTGGAAAACACGACGTTTTCCCCGGCGGAAATCGTCAAGAAGTCGCTGGAAATCGCCGGCGACCTTTGCATCTATACCAACCAGAATCACCTGATCGAAATACTCGACTAGGCGCCCTGTGTACCCTGGGCGCCCCTGGTGGTGAAAGGTCCTGAATGTCATCGATGACTCCCGCGGAAATCGTTTCCGAACTCGACAAGAATATCGTCGGCCAGTCGCGCGCCAAGCGCGCCGTGGCGATCGCCCTGCGTAACCGCTGGCGCCGCATGCAGGTAAGCGAGCCGCTGCGCACCGAGATCACGCCGAAGAACATCCTGATGATCGGGCCCACCGGGGTCGGCAAGACGGAAATTGCGCGGCGCCTGGCACGGCTCGCCAACGCGCCCTTCATCAAGATCGAGGCGACCAAATTCACCGAGGTGGGTTACGTCGGTCGCGATGTGGACACCATCATTCGCGACCTCGCCGAAACGGCGATCAAGAACGCCCGCGAAGAGGCTATGCGCAAGGTCCGCGATCGCGCCATGGATGCCGCCGAAGATCGCGTGCTGGATGTGCTGCTGCCGCCCGCAAGAGTCGGCGCTGGCGATACGCCGGAGGAGAGCAGCACGCGGCAGAAGTTTCGCAAGAAGTTGCGCGAAGGCGAACTCGACGACAAGGAAATCGAAATCGAGGTCGCCGCACCGCAAGCCAGCATGGAAATCTTCGCCCCGCCCGGCATGGAA
>JAPLRA010000154.1 GCA_026399445.1 Sulfuritalea sp. | reverse complement strand
GCGACTCGAACAGCTTGTCCCAGTTCTTCAGGTAGGTCAGCACCGGCAACGTCTGCGTGGTGAGCTTGTAGGTGCCAGGCCCAAAGACATCGGCGATCTTGCCTTCGTTGACGAACACTGCCATCTGCGATTCGCGCACCGTCAGGCTGCCGCCGTTCTGAATTTCCATGTCGGCCATGGGGAAACGCCAGGCCATGGTGTCGCCATCGTCCTCGGTCCATTGGATGATGTCGATAAACTGTTTCTTGATGAAATCCATGAGTGCCATGGCGGTCTCCTTGGTTAGCGTGAAGGAGCTCGTTCGGAGCGACTGGTGATAGTCGAGCGAAGCGAGCCGATCAATAGCCCCCCGTGAGGGGGGATGGGGGGGCGGGCCTTCAATTTGCTTTTCGCGTCTTGCATCATCGGTGCGAGGATCTGGGTGGAACGAGCGTCAGTACGTCATGCAGGCGGCGTTGAGCAGGCCGACGGTAATCGAAAGCGCAGCGACGAAAGTTGCCGGCGCCGTGCGTCCGGCGGCGATGTCTTCCTGCAGGTTCGGCAGCGCCACGCGCGCCAGCATCCAGGCCAGCAATTGCACCACCCCGGCGACCACGCCCCACACCGCGAGATCGATCAACGTGTCGCTATGGGCTATGACGTTGGCGATCGGCATGGCGAAGCCGAGCAGGGCGCCCGAGAGCGAAATCGCCGCCGCCGCGTTGTTGTTGCGGATCAGGGCGATCTCGTCGTAGGGCGTGACGTAGAAGTAGATCGTGACGAACACGGCCAGCAGCGCGAGGGCCGTGCCGAGATAGGCGAGAAAGTTCGGCAGCGTGGCAAGAAAGTGGGCGGGCATGGAGCGCTCCTCCGGACGATGCTGCATTGTCTGCCATGAAAGCGGTGCGATCAAGTGGCTTGTTTCATTGGTAAGCTGCGTTCGGAAAACGGGGAGAGTTTCATGATCGATTTGCGCCAATACGGCTTCGCGGAACAGCACCAGCACATCTACGACATGGCCTGGCGCTATGCGCGGGAGCGGCATCATCCGCTGTTGCGGCACATGGACGACGATGACTGGTTCCCTGAGGACGAATATCGGAAGATGGGCGAAGTCGGCCTGCTCGGTACCACCGTGCCCGAATCCCTGGGCGGGCCCGGCCTCGATCTCGTCTCGCAGTTCTTCATCGGCGAAGCGCTGTCCTACTGGAACAACATGCTCGGCGCGAGCTGGGGCGCCAGCGAAAATCTGTGCATCAACAATCTGGTCAGGAATGCCAGCCCGGAACAGCAGGCGCGCTTCCTGCCGCGCATGCTGACCGGGGGCATCGGCGCGCTGGGCCTCACCGAGCCGGGCGCCGGCTCGGACGCGCTGGGTTCGATGAAGACCACGGCGCGACGCGACGGCGACCACTACGTGCTGAACGGTCGCAAGATGTTCATCACCAACGGCCCGGTCGCCGACCTGTTGCTGATCTATGCCAAGACCGCGCCCGAGCGCGGCCAGCATGGCATCTCGGCCTTCGTCGTGGAGCGCGGCACGCCGGGTTTCTCGGTGGCGCAAAGCCTGAAGAAAATGGGCTGGCGCGGCAGCCCGACCGGTGAACTGCTGTTCGACGATTGCCGCGTCCCCGCGGCCAACCTGATCGGCGGTGAAGACAAGGGCGTCAAGGTGGTGATGAGCGGGCTCGATATCGAGCGTGTTTTTTTCAGCGGCCACGTCATCGCCATCGCCCAGCGCGCGCTCGACCTGTCGCTCGACTACGCCCGAACGCGGGTCCAGTTCGGCCAGCCCATCGCCGGTTTTCAACTGGTGCAGGGCATGCTGGCCGACATGTACACGGCACTAGAATCGGTGCGGGCGTTTTCCTATCAGTTGCTCAAGGAAGTCGCCGCTGCCGGCGAGGCGGGCCGCGGCGAGATTCACAAACGCTCCGCCGCCGCTGTGCTGCATGCCGGTTACATGCTGAAGATCGTGCTCGATCACGCGGTGCAGATTCACGGCGGCAATGGCTTCATGTGGGAGACCGAGGTGAACTGCCTCTACCGTGCCGGCAAGCTGATCGAGATCGGTGCCGGCACGACGCAGGTGCGGCAGTTGATCATTGCCCAGGAACTCCTCAAGGCTTGAATTTCCCAGTACGGCGGAATTGAACTATATTTGTCTCACCATGAAAGTACTTCTTTCCTTGATACTTTTTTGCACCCTGCTGCCGCCCGCCCTGGCGCAGGGCAACGTGTTTACCAATATATTGCGTTCTGTCACCGGCACGGTCGGTAGCGGCGATGCTCCGGTCAAGCAACCCCAGACTTCCGTGCTCGGCGTGCGGGGAATGGATGAAGGCGATGCCAAAAAAGCTTCCGCGCCCTCCGGCGATGGGGTCAAGCAAATCGAGGGCTGGGCGGTCGGCCGCAAGGAAGCCGAAGCCGCTGCCAGCCGGCGCGGGCTTGCGGCCAGGGCAGTGGAGTACGAGAGTGCCGCGGCTGACAAGACAAATCCAAAGGGTCCCCAATGAGACAAGCTTCGTTCAGCCCGGGTGTTCTGGCGGTCGTCCTCGTCCTGGCGTCGTCAGGCGCCTGGGCGCAATCGCGCACCCTCGATCTCGGATCCATGTTCGATGCGGCCAAGAGCCTGGTCAAAAGCCAGTCGGTCGGCTCGATGAGCGAGGAAGAGGAGCTCAGCATCGGCAAGGAAGTGGTTGCAGCAACGCTGGGCGGCTATCCGCTGGTCAAGAACCCGGGCCTCCAGCATCGCCTGAACCAGGTCGGCGTATGGGTTGCGCTGCAATCTTCGCGCCCTGAATTGCCATGGCGCTTCGCGGCCGTCCAGTCGCCCGCGATCAATGCCTTTGCCGCTCCCGGCGGGACGATTCTGGTGACAGAGGGCATGCTGGGCCACGTCGCCAATGAAGCCGAACTGGCCTGTGTGCTGGGTCACGAAATCGGGCACATCACCCGTCGCCACCACATCGCGGTCCTGCAAAAAAGTCTGCTGGTGTCGGCCGGCGCCAGTGCTCTCAGTGCCCAGTCGAAGTCAGGCAACAGCGAGGAGTATCGCAAGGCCCTGATCGGCGAAAGCAAGGAGATCTTTACGCGCGGCCTCGATCGCAGTTCGGAACGCGAGGCCGACGAAGATGGTGTTCTGCTGGCCGCGAGGGCCGGATACGATCCGGCCGCCTGCCTCAACTTCATGCGGCGTCTGGCCAGCCTCAAGGCAGACACCAACGCGCTCGCTGCCCTCTATAAAACCCATCCGACGGCCAAGGACCGCGTCGAGGATGTCGACAAGGCGCTTGGCAAGCTCAAGGGAGCTTCGCCGGGCGATGGCGCGCGACCCGAGCTGACTCTGGATGCCCCGAAAGCAGGCGTCAGGAAGGATTGAGCCGGGGCTGCGAGCGTCAAATCGTCTGGCTGTAGCGCGCCAGACCTTCCAGCACCAGGTTGTCGACGAGGCGACAGGGCGGGTTTAAGTGAGGCGCCAGTTCGGCCGCCGCGCCGCCCGAGAGCAGGCACAGCGCTTCGTCGCCGAGCGTCGCCTGCATGCGCTCGATGGCACCCAGCGTGGCGTGGATCGCGCCGCTGACGATGGCGTCGTCGGTGTTGGTCGGTTGCGATTTGTAGAGCCCGTCCGCATGCGGCAAATCGGCGGTATTGCGGGCCAGCGCGGCGCACATCAGGGTGAGGCCGGGGAGAATCAGTCCGCCACGGAACAGGCCGTTGGCATCCAGCGCGTCGATGGTGGTCGCGGTGCCGGCCATTACGACCACGGCCGGCCCGGCGTGCAGCGCATGCGCTGCGATCAATGCGGCCCAGCGATCGGCACCCAACTGATGCGGATTGTCGTAGCCGTTGGTCACGGTGCAGGCGGCAGCGGAACTACTGAGCCAGTCGAGCGGAAGGCCAAGTTTGACGGCCAGCGCTTCGATGCGCTGTCGTACGATGTCGCCGGCCACATTGCAGGCTACGATCCGTTGCGGCGTTGCAGGCAGCTTGGTGACCAGATCATCGAATGCTTCATAGCCCAGGGCACCCTGCATGCGCCAGGAGTTGTCGTCGAACAGGCCATACTTCAGGCGCGAGTTGCCGGCGTCAAGGCAAAGGATCATGGTCGACGTTCAGGCCGGCCGCAGCGAGACTTCGCCGGACAGAATCCGTTCGATGCGGCCATCGATTTCCAGCAGCAGCGCACCGTCGGCGTCGACCCCGCGGCAGATACCTTCGCTGGGCGGCCCGAAATCGGTCGTGAGCCGGATGCGTGCGTCCTGAAAGGCATGGCGGGCCATCCATTCCGGGCGAATCGCGGCAAAGCCCGCCGTGGCGAAGGTGTCGAGCGTGCTCAGCAATTCGGCGAGCAGCGCTGCATACAAATCGTTGGCATCCGGCGCGGCGCCATTGGCATCCAGGGCGGTGGACGCGGCGCGCACTTCCTCCGGCATGCCGGCGGGCAGACGAAGGTTGATACCGATGCCGATCACCGCGGCATGGGGTGCGCCGGGCACCAGTTCGACCAGGATGCCGCCGAGTTTGAGGCCATTCTTGAGAATGTCGTTGGGCCATTTCAGCGCCGTATCGCCGGTGCCAGCGCTGTGCGTCCCTTTGGGAACTCCTGACAGGGCACGGGAAACCGCGACACCGACGGCCAGGGAAAGCCCTGCTGGTGCCGTGCCCGGCGCGAAGCGCCAGAGCAGCGAAAAGGTCAGGCTGTCGCCTGGGCTGGAGAACCAGCTGCGGCCCCTGCGGCCGCGGCCGGCGGTTTGTTCCTCGGTGATGATTGCCGTGCCCGAAGGCGCACCGCTTTCGGCGCGACTCAGCAAGACTGCATTGGTCGAATCGCAGCTGGGCAGAATATCGATATCGAAGCGGCGGGCTGCGGCCCCGAGTTTGGCGGAAATTGCAGCAATGCTGGCAGGCATGAAGGTGTCCTGTAGGGCGCGAGCCAGTGGCAGCGCTCGGCGGATAGTCGTGCTGACTATACTTGAAGCCGCACGTTCAGGTCGCCTCGGAATCGCCCTTGACGTCGTCCAGCCCGAGTTCCTGAATCTTGCGCGTGATGGAGGGCGCGACGGATCAGCGTCGCTTCGAACTGACGCGTGAGCTGGTCAAAAACCGCGCCCGGCGCGGAGGCGATCAGGCGGTCGGCTTCGGTCGCCAGCGCAGCGTTCCAGTTGGCGGGCAGGTCGCGCCGCGCTGCGCTGTCCGGCCCGTCGCGCAGTTCGGCGGGCAGGTCGGCAATGTCCACGCTTTGCCCGGGGGCCATCACGGTCAGCCAGTGGCAGAGGTTTTCCAGCTGTCGCACATTGCCCGGTAAATACAGATCTTGCAGGTACGTAAGCGCGGCATCGGTAAGGCGCTTGGGTTCACCACCGAGTTCCTGGGCGCTTTTTTGCAGGAAATGCTTCGCCAGCAGCGGAATGTCATCGCGTCGTTCGCGCAGGGGCGGCAGGCGCAAACGGATGACATTGAGGCGGTGGAACAGGTCTTCGCGGAACAGGCCTTCCTTGACCCGGCCTTCGAGATCCTGGTGAGTGGCAGCGATCACGCGCACGTTGGCCTTGACCGGCTGGTGGCCACCAACGCGGTAGAAGTTGCCGTCGGACAGCACGCGCAGCAGCCGGGTTTGCAGCTCGGCCGGCATGTCGCCGATTTCATCGAGGAACAGCGTGCCGTTGTCGGCCTGCTCAAAGCGCCCGCGACGCAGCGCATTGGCACCGGTAAACGCTCCCTTTTCATGACCGAACAGCTCGGATTCGAGCAGATCACGCGGGATCGCCGCGGTATTGATGGCGATGAACGGCGCATCCTTGCGCGGGCTGTGGCGATGCAGGGCACGCGCCACCAGTTCCTTGCCGGTGCCGGACTCGCCATTGATCAGTACCGTGGCGTGAGACTGCGAGAGCCGTCCGATGGCGCGAAAGACTTCCTGCATGGCGACGCCTTGCCCCAGGATTTCAGGTACAGCGCTGGTTTCCTCCGGCGCACCAATTTGGTGCGCCGCTTGAGTGATTGCCCGCCGTACCAGATCCACGGCCTGGTCGACATCGAAGGGTTTGGGCAGGTATTCGAAAGCGCCGCCCTGGAATGCCGCCACGGCGGAATCGAGGTCGGAATAGGCGGTCATGATGATGACCGGCAGTTCGGGGTAGTTCGTCTTGACATGACGCAACAGATCCAGTCCGCTGCTGCCCGGCATGCGGATGTCGGACACCAGAACCTGCGGCATCGAGCCGGTGCCGAATGCGGCCAGCGCTTCGTCCGCAGAGGCGAAGCACTTGGCCGGGATGTTCTCGCGGCCGAGGGCCTTCTCCAGCACCCAGCGGATGGAGCGGTCGTCGTCGATGATCCAGACAGTGTTCACAGTTCTTCCTTTTTCTTTCTGGTCAGCGGCAGCATCAGCGAAAAGCAGGTGTAGCCGGGGCGCGACGTGACTTCAATGGTCCCGCCGTGTTGCTGGACAAAGCTCTGGGCGATGGTAAGTCCGAGGCCGCTGCCGTTTTCGCGGCCCGAAACCAGCGGATAGAAGATCTTGTCACGGATCTCTTCCGCAATTCCCGGGCCGTTATCGATCACTTGCAATTCGAGTGCCAGCTGATAGTGTTTTTTGGCCAGAGTGACCTGGCGCGCGGCGCGGGTGCGAAAAATGATCTCTCCCTTGCCTTGCATTGCCTGGGCGGCGTTGCGCGAGATATTGAGAATGGCCTGGATCAGTTGTTCGCGGTCGCCGGTAATGTCGGGCAGCGAGGTGTCGTAGTCGCGCCTGACGCGGACATCGTGGTATTCGGCATGGATCAGTCGCCGCACGCGTTCGAGAATTTCGTGGATGCTTACCAGCGTCGGCTGCATTACGCGATGCGAAGACAGCAGGCGCTGCATCAACTCTTGCAGGCGATCGGCTTCCGCGATGATGACCTGGGTATATTCCTTGAGTGGCTCGCTGGCGAGTTCACGTTCGAGCAGCTGCGCCGAGCCGCGAATTCCACCGAGCGGATTCTTGATTTCGTGCGCCAGATTCCGCACCAGTTCGCGGTTGGCCTGTTGCTGTTGGGCGAGCTGCTCCTCCCGCGCCGCCTTGAGCTGCTGATCGATCGGGCGCACTTCCAGCAACAGGCGCGCGCTGCTGGTTTCCACCGGCGTGACCGTGCAATCGACATGCAGATCTATGTTCTGCGGAAGCTTGATCAGGATGTTGTGCCCGGTATAGCTCCAGTTGTTCTTCAGTGCGTTGTCGAGTGCCGCGGAGAGCTCCGGCGGCTCACCTACCAGCCGTTGCAGAGGTTGGCCGATCAGCTGACGCGAGCTGACGGCGAACAGGTTCTCCGCCGCCGGGTTGACGTGGCGGATGACCAGTTTGGCATCGACCAGCACGACCGCGGAAGAAAGCAGATCCAGGCCGCTGAAAGCATGAGGGGGTTCGGTGGTGTTCGCGTTCATCACGGATAAGGTGTGCAAGAAGCGCACCAGTTGCTGATTCAGGCCGGGCCGTGAATCAGCGCAGGTTGCCGAGCTCTTTCTTCAGCGACTCGACATTTCGCTCGTGCAGTGCCACGGTATCGCGCAGTGGCTGCAGCTTGTCCACCGGCTGGCTGCCGGCATCGAGCAGGGCCTTTTTCGCCTTCTCCGCGTTCTGCAGTTCGGTGGCGAGCTCCTTGTCGAGAATTGCCCGGCGATCGCCGTCACGGGCTTTCTGCTCGTTGCCCGAAACGCGGGGGAAGTCGCCGGGCGTTGGTGCCGCCGCGGCGCGTTGCTTGGCTCCGCTACCACCGGGCGAGGAAGCCGGGGACGTTTGCGAGAGCACGATGCAACTCTTCTTGGGGGCTTTCTGGTTGGTATAGAGCACCACGCCCGAATCGTCCGTGCATTTGTAGAGCGTATTGGCAGCCGCAGCCAGCGGCAGCGCGAGAGAGAGAACAAGGAGAGTTTTCTTCATGGCGCTGAGTGTATGTCAATTGCAGAAAAAAAAGGACGGGCAGCGCCCGTCCTTTCCGGTGATTCAGGCAGCGCTGGTCAAATCGAGTAGTACATCTCGAACTCGACCGGATGGGTGGTCATGCGGAAACGCTGCACTTCTTCCATCTTGAGTTCGATGTAGGCATCGATCATTTCGTTGCTGAAGACGCCGCCGCGGGTCAGGAACTCGCGATCCTTGTCGAGGTAGTCCAGAGCCTGGTCGAGGCTGGAGCAGACGGTCGGGATCTTTGCATCCTCTTCCGGCGGCAGGTCGTACAGGTTCTTGTCGGCCGGATCGCCGGGGTGGATCTTGTTCTGTACGCCGTCGAGGCCGGCCATCATCAGCGCGGTGAAGCACAGGTAGGGGTTCGCGCCCGGATCGGGGAAGCGGGTTTCGATGCGCCGGGCCTTGTCCGAATGCACGTAGGGCACGCGGATCGAGGCGGAACGGTTGCGGGCCGAGTAGGCCAGCTTGACCGGGGCTTCGTAGCCGGGAACCAGCCGCTTGTAGGAGTTGGTCAGCGGGTTGGTGATGGCGTTCAGGGCGCGGGCATGCTTGATGATGCCGCCGATGTAGTACAGCGCGAACTCGGACAGGCCGGCATAGCCGTTACCGGCGAACAGGTTCTTGCCATCCTTCCAGATCGACTGGTGCACGTGCATGCCGGAGCCGTTGTCGCCGACGATGGGCTTGGGCATGAAGGTCGCGGTCTTGCCGTAGCTGTGGGCAACGTTGTGCACGATGTACTTGAGGATCTGGGTCTGGTCCGCACGCTTCACCAGGGTGTTGAACACGGTGCCGATTTCGCACTGGCCGGCGGTGGCGACTTCATGGTGATGGACTTCCACCGGGACGCCGCAGGCTTCCAGGGCGATACACATCTGTGCGCGGATGTCGTTCAGGCTGTCGACCGGGGGCACCGGGAAATAGCCGCCCTTGACGGTCGGACGATGGCCGGTGTTGCCGCCTTCGAACTTGTCGGCGGAGGCCCAGGCGGCCTCTTCCGAGATGATCTTGCAGTAGGAGCCGGACATGTCCACCTTCCACTCCACGGCGTCGAAAATGAAGAACTCGGGCTCGGGGCCGAAGTAGGCCGTGTCGCCAATGCCGGAGGATTTGAGGTAGGCCTCGGCGCGCTTGGCGATCGAGCGCGGATCGCGGTCGTAGCCCTTGCCGTCGGCGGGCTCGACCACGTCGCAGGTCAGCACCAGCGTGGTTTCGTCCATGAAGGGATCGATGTAGGCGGTGGACGCATCGGGCATCAACTGCATGTCGGAAGCTTGAATGCCCTTCCAGCCGGCGACCGAGGAGCCGTCGAAGGCGTGGCCGTCTTCAAACTTGTCCATGCTGAAGGCGGAAATCGGCACGCCAACGTGCTGTTCCTTGCCGCGGGTGTCGGTGAAGCGGAAGTCGACGAAACGGACTTCCTTCTCTTCGACCATCTTGAGTACGTCCTTGGGGGTCATGAGCTGCTCTCCTGAGAGTGAATGGCAAATGCGGGGAATCGGATACCGGTAAACGGTGCAGCAGCCTGATAGCAGTTACCGTGCCATTCGTGCCGCGAGAGGAAGGGATTGTGCCACAAGTCTTTTTGCTTCTCGAGGCTTCGATGCGTGCACCAATGGTGTGCATCGCCGATCACGCGCGCACTACTTTGGTGCAAACCTTTGATTGAGGCGGATCGCGACGAACCAGGGGTCGTCCGGTAACGCAGCTTCCACGTGCTGCCTGATTGCAGCGATCCCGGCCTCGTCGGCGTAACCGGACGGAAGAAAAACCTCCGCCTCGACACGGTTACCCAGGTAATGCAGGGTGGTCTGGTCGAGCTCCGGCGGGTTGGCGCCGAGCAGTTCGCGCAGTTGGGCGAGCAGGACCGCCCGCTCCGGCAGTTGGACAGCGGCATTGCCCAGCAGATCATTTTCCGCGTCGACGTGAACCAGCACATCGAGCACCTCCGGGTGAAGATCGAGTACCCGCCGCCGCGCCGATTCGGCCACGCGGTGGCCTTCGGATACGCTGATGCGCGGGTTCACCTGCACGTGGGCGTCGACCAGCACCTGGTGCGCCATGCGCCGGGTACGCAGTTCATGCATGCTCAGCACGCCTGAAGTGCTGGCGATGGTGTGCCGGATGGCGTCCACTTCCTCGGCCGAAAGCCCGGTATCGATCAGTTCGCGAATGGCGGCCCAGGCAAACTTGAACCCGGCGCGCACGATCATGGCGCCGACGATGATGGCGGCGACGGCGTCTGCAAAATTGAAGCCGATCAAGGCACCCGCGATGCCTGCCGCCACGACCAACGACGAAAGCGCATCGGCGCGCGCATGCCAGGCATTGGCCACCAGCATGGGCGAACGCAGGCGTTCGGCTTTAGCCAACATGTAGCGGAACAGACCTTCCTTGGCGGCCAGCGTAAAAATCGCCGCCCACATCGCGGCCACGCCCACGGGCGGCGCACTGCCGATGTCCTGCAGGCGTCCGGCGGCCGCGATCAGGATGCCGGCGCCGGTGCCCGCCAGCAACAGGCCCAGCACCAGCGAGGCGGCGGTTTCGAAACGGCCGTGGCCGTAAGGGTGATCCTCATCGGCGGCTTCCGCGCCCTTGCGGTTGGCGAACAGCACGAACGCATCTGAGACGATGTCCGACAGCGTGTGCATGGCGTCGGCGATCAGGCTTTGCGAGTGAGCGACAAAGCCCACCACCAGTTGCATCGCCGTCAGCACAATATTGACGGCAACGCTGACCCAGGTGATGCGCTGGCCTTCGTCGAAGCGTTCCTGCTTCGCCAGCGCTTCGGCGGCCAAGGTGTCGCTGATCCGGTGTGGGTGGGTTTCGCGGGACATGGGGTGACGCTATACTCGAATCCTTCGCATTCTATCCCGCTCGTCCGGCTTGTATTTCCATGGGACGCCTCACCGAAATTCTCAGCCTGGCGCAGTCGCGCGCCAAGGAGTTGAAGCTGCCCTATGAAGGCGCACTGACGCCGAAGGAGGCGCATGAATTGTTGCAGCTCGCGTCTGCGGCGCGGCTGGTCGATGTGCGCACCAAGGCCGAGCTGGACTGGGTGGGCCGCGTCTCGGGCGCCATTGAAATTGAATGGCAGGACTATCCCGCCAAACAATTCAACGCGCATTTCGTTCAGACACTGAAGCACAGCGTGATGACCGAGTCGTTGCTGATGTTTCTGTGCCGCTCCGGGCAGCGCTCCAGCGCAGCGGCAAAAGCCGCCACCGAGGCCGGGTTTCCGGATTGCTACAACATCCTCGAAGGCTTCGAGGGCAACAAGGACGCCAACGGTCAGCGCAATACTATCGGCGGTTGGCGCGCCGCCGGCCTGCCCTGGAATCAGAACTGAGAAAACAGACCATGCAAACCGCCACCATTTCCTTTGACCGTTTCAACGCCCTCGCCGACCGTGATGCCGGCGAGCGCATCCGCGCCGCCCGGGCGAAGCTCGGCGACAAGGTGGTATTGCTGTGTCACCACTACCAGCGCGCTGACGTCTATGCCCACGCCGACATTACCGGCGATTCACTCAAGCTGTCGCGCCTGGCCTCGCAGTCGAATGCCGACAACATCGTGTTCTGTGGCGTGCATTTCATGGCCGAAGTGGCCGACATCCTCTCGCGCCCCGAGCAGGTTTCCATCCTTCCCGATCTCGCCGCGGGTTGCTCGATGGCGGACATGGCCAGCCTGGCCAAGGTCGAGCGCGCGTGGCGCGAACTCGCTGCGGTGCTGAACCCGGATGAGAAAGTGACGCCGGTCACCTACATCAATTCGGCGGCCGACCTGAAGGCCTTCTGCGGCGAACATGGCGGCATCGTCTGCACCTCGTCGAACGCGCCGAAGATCCTCGAGTGGTCCTTCGCCCAGCGCGAGAAGGTACTGTTCTTCCCCGACCAGCACCTGGGGCGCTGGAGCGGTTACAAGATGGGCATTCCGCTCGACGACATGGTGATCTGGAATCCCGACCTCGAACAGGGCGGCCTGACGCGGGAACAGATCCAGAAGGCGAAGATCATCCTCTGGCACGGCTACTGTTCGGTGCACCAGATGTTCCAGCCGAAGGACATCATCAAGTTCCGCAACCAGCATCCCGACGGCCTGGTCATTTCGCACCCCGAATGCAGTTTCGAAGTCTGCAAGCAGTCCGACTACATCGGCAGCACCGAGACCATCCTGCAGACGGTGAAGGCAGCGCCGCCCAACACGCGCTGGCTGGTCGGCACCGAACTCAATCTGGTCGAGCGCCTGGCGCAGGAAGTGAAGCACGAAGGAAAAATCGTGCAGTTCATGGCCAGCACCATCTGCATGTGCTCGACCATGCAGCGCATCGACCCGCAGCACCTGGCGTGGACTCTCGAGAACCTGGTCGAGGGTCGTGTGGTCAATCAGATCAAGGTGCCGCAGCACGAAGCCGCGTTGGCAAAGATCGCTTTGGAGCGCATGCTCGCCGTGTCGTGAGCGCCGACTTTCGGGCTGTTGTTTCGCACCCCCACCAGTAGCACCAGACGGACATTCCCATGCAAACAGAAAGCTTCATCGCCGGCAAGGACGCTTCTCTCGAATCGTCCATCGCCACCATGCAGGGCAAGCTGGAAGCGCTCGGCTTTCATGTCGAGGAGCGTTCCTGGCTGAACCCGGTCGATGGCGCCTGGTCGGTGCATGTGCGCGACCGCGATTGCCCGCTGCTGTTCACCAACGGCAAGGGCGCCTCGCGGCTGGCGGCCCTGGCGAGCGCGCTCGGCGAGTTCTTCGAGCGGCTGTCCTGCAACTATTTCTGGACCCACTACTATCTGGGGGATCAGTTTCAGCGTGATGGCAAGACGATCTGGTTCCCGGTCAACATCATCGGTAATCTGTACGTCAGCAACGGCATGTCGGCCGGCAACACCGAGATGGAGGCACGCACCCAGGCCCTGTCGGAAATCTTCGAGCGCCACATCAAGTTCCGCATCATCAGCGAAGGGCTTTGCCTGCCCGACGTGCCGGAAGAGGTGATCGCCCGCTATCCGCGCATCGAAGCCGGCATCAGGGGCCTGCGCGAGGCGGGCTTCGGCATCCTGGTCAAGGACGCATCGCTGGGTGGCGAATACCCGGTGATGAACGTCACCCTGCTGCATCCCGAAGACCAGGGCTGCTTTTCCAGCTTCGGCGCCCACCCGCGTTTCGAGATCGCCCTAGAGCGCGCCCTCACCGAACTGCTGCAGGGTCGCGGCCTCGATGCGCTGGCCGGCTTTCCTCCACCCGGCTTCGATCTGGATGAGATCGCCGCCTCGCCCAACATCGAGATCCACTTCGTCGATTCGAGCGGCATCATCAGCTGGAACTTCTTGGGCAACACACCGGATTTCGAATTTGTCGACTGGAATTTCACCACCACCACCGCCGAGGATTATCAATGGCTGGTGGATCGCGTTCATCACTCCGGCCACGACATCTACATCGCCGACTTCACCCACCTCGGCGTCTATGCCTGTCGCATCCTGGTGCCGGGCATGTCGGAAATCTATCCGCTCGACGACCTGGAATGGGAGAACAACAGCGTCGGCAACGCCATTCGCGAGGCCATCCTGCACCTGCCGGAACTGGACGACGAGGAATGCGCCGATCTACTGGATACGCTCAACGAACTCGACTTGCAGGATGCGCGACCCGTCGCCGCGCTGATCGGTCTGGCTGCCGACGAAGGTTCCCTGTGGAGCGATCTCCGGGTAGGTGAGTTGAAAGCCCTGCTGGCGCTGGCCATCGGCGACGACGAGGCGATCCGCGAAGGCTGCGAATGGGTGCGCCACTTCGAGCAGATCGACCCCGCGCGCCGTCGCGTCTATCGCTGCATCGAGACCCTGATGGAACTGGGCCGTGTCGATGCGCATCGCAGCGCGCTGGAACATCTCTACGGCGCGGATACCGTGGCAAGTGCCGAAGCCATGTTGCAACGGGAACAACGTTTCTTTGGCCTCAAGACGCCGGGCATGGGGCTTGAGGGTTGCGATCTGCATCGAAGCCTGCTGGCGGCTTACAACAAGGTGCGCCACTAGGGCCGCCATCGGGGCCCCTGGCAGCCTTCCGATGCTCGTTCCGGCATGACACTCCCGCTCTCCGTCGCCACCTGGAATATCCACAAGGGATTTTCGCAGTTCAATCGCCGCATGATGGTGCATGAACTGCGTGATCGTCTGCGCGAGTTGTCAGCCGACATTGTGTTTCTGCAGGAAGTGCAGGGACTGCATTTGGGACATGTCGAGCAGCATCCGGACTGGCCGGCGCTGCCGCAACACGAATTCCTCGCCGAAGACGTCTGGGCCAGCCACTCCTACGGCCGCAACGTCGTCTATGACCACGGTCATCACGGCAACGCCATTCTTTCGCGCTTCCCCATCGTCCATGAGCACAATCAGGACGTGACGCACCTGCGTTTCGAGAAGCGCGGGCTGCTGCACTGCGCTGTCGAACTGCCGCGCCTGAAGCAGCCGCTGCATTGCGTCTGCGTGCATCTGTCGTTGTTTGCCCGCTCGCGGCGGTGGCAGATGGATGCGCTGGCCAGCCGCATCGAAGAGCTGGTGCCGGCCACGGCGCCGCTGTTGATTGCCGGCGATTTCAACGACTGGCGCAATCATGCGCATGATCTGCTGGCGGATCGCCTCGGCCTGGTCGGAGTTTTTGCGGGCGCGGGGCAGTGGCCTTCGCGCAGCTACCCCGCCGCGCTGCCGCTGTTCCGCCTCGACCGCATTTATCAGCGCGGCCTTCAGGTCGCGGCAACAGAGGTGCATGCCGGGCCGCCGTGGTCGACCATCTCCGATCATGCAGCGCTTTCCGCTGAGCTTCAGCTCAAGGACGGCGTCCGATGAGCACTGTCCTGAGTAATGCTGCGGCGCCGGATTTTGTTGCGGGCAACCGTCTGCAACTGCTCGGATCGGGAGGGGAGTACTTCCCGGCATTGATTGCCGCCATTGACGCTGCGCTGCTTGAGGTGCATCTCGAGACCTACATATTTTCCGACGATGTCACCGGACGCAAAGTGGCCGCGGCGCTGGCCCGCGCCGCGCAGAGGGGCGTCGCGGTGCGCGTGCTGGTGGACGGCTTCGGTGCGCGCGAGTTTGCGGCGGGTCTCGGTGTGGCGCTGGCAGCCAGCGGTGCGGAGGTCATGACCTATCGGCCGGAGGCAGGCCAAACCCGATTCAGGCGTCATCGCCTGCGCCGGCTGCATCGAAAGCTTTCCGTGTTCGATGGCCGCATGGCCTTTGTCGGCGGCATCAATGTGCTGGACGATTTCGACGACGGCAAGTCCGAATCAGCGCGGTTCGATTTTGCGGTACGCGTCGAGGGACCGTTAGTGGTGCGCATCCACGCCACCATGCGGCACGTCTGGCGACTGGTGCGCTGGGCGCGCCTCGGCCGCCGTCCGCCAGCACCGGTCGAACTGCCGCCCTCGCCCACTGTGCAAGGCACGACAAAGGCTGCCCTGCTGATTCGCGACAACCTGCACCATCGGCGCGACATAGAGCACGCCTACCTGCTGGCGATCCGTTCCGCCCGTCATGAAATCGTGATTTCCAATGCCTATTTTCTTCCCGGCAGGCGCTTTCGCAGCGCGTTGCTGGCGGCGGCGAAGCGTGGCGTGAGCGTCAAGCTGTTGCTGCAGGGTCGTGTCGAGCATGTTTTGCAACACTATGCGACGCAGTCGCTCTACGATCGAATGCTGTCGGCGGGCGTTCGCGTGTTCGAGTACGAGAAGGCTTTTCTGCATGCCAAGGTGGCGGTGATCGATGGCGACTGGGCCACCGTCGGCTCTTCGAACATCGATCCCTTCAGCCTGCTGTTGTCCCGCGAGGCCAATGTGGTGGTGCGCGATGCCGCGTTTGCCGGGCAATTGCGGGCCAGCCTCGAGGCGGCGATCGGGGGTGCGGCCAGGGAAGTCCGGCCGGAGGATCAGCGCCAGCGGTCCTGGCTGGGGCGTCTTGCCGGTCGCGCCGCCTATGCCGTGGTGCGCATCCTGATCGGTGTTACACGCTATGCCGGGAAGCAGTACGCAGACTAAGCCGCACTGAAACTTTGCTACACCGCGCTATCAGTGCGACAGGATCTTCGACAGAAACAGCTGGGCGCGTTCCGAGCGCGGAGTGCCGAAGAACTCCTCCTTGGGCGCATCTTCGATGATCCGGCCCTGATCCATGAAAATCACGCGATGGGCGACCTTGCGGGCGAAGCCCATTTCGTGTGACACGCACATCATGGTCATGCCTTCCTTTGCCAGCTCGACCATGACGTCGAGCACTTCGTTGATCATCTCCGGATCCAGTGCCGAAGTAGGCTCGTCGAACAGCATGCAGATCGGGTCCATGCACAGCGCCCGCGCAATCGCCACGCGCTGCTGCTGTCCGCCGGAGAGCTGTCCCGGGTGCTTGTGGGCGTGCTCCTTGAGGCCGACGCGGTCGAGCAGCCTGGCAGCCTTGTCGCGCGCTTCCTCCTCGCTGCGCTGAAGTACCTTGATCTGACCGATCGTCAGATTGTCGGTAATCGTCATGTGCGGAAACAATTCGAAATGCTGAAACACCATGCCGACATGGGCGCGCAGTTTGGGCAGGTTGGTCTTGGTTCCCTTGACGATGACTTCGCCCTGCTGAAAGGCTTCCAGGCCGTTGACGCACTTGATCAGGGTCGACTTGCCGGACCCCGACGGGCCGCAGACCACAATTACTTCGCCCTTCGACACCCGGGTACTGCAGTCCGTCAGTACCTGAAACTGTCCGTACCACTTGCTCACATTGCGCAGTTCGATCATGGGTGGTTCGTTCATGGGCGGATTTCCGAAAGAGACCGGCGGGGTTCAGCGCTTGATGGCGAAGCGCTGCTGCAGGCGTTTGACAACGAAAGAAAGCGAATAGCAGATCATGAAATAGATCAGCGCGACAAAAATTACCATTTCCACCGGCCGGTTGTAGTTCTTTCCTGCGATCTCGGCCGCCTTCAGCAAATCCTTGGCGCCGATGGCATAGACCAGCGAAGTGTCCTGAAACAGCACGATGGTTTGCGTCAGCAGCACCGGCAGCATGTTGCGGAAAGCCTGCGGCAGGATCACCAGGCGCATGTTCTGGCCGTAGGTGAAGCCGATGGCGTAGCCCGCCGCAACCTGGCCACGAGGAACGCTCTGGATGCCGGCACGCATGATCTCGCAGTAGAACGCGGCTTCGAACAGGGTGAAGGTCACCAGCGCGGAATTCTCGGCGCCCATCGGCGTGCCGGTCAGCAGCGGGATGACCAGGAAGAACCACAGGATGACCATCACCAGCGGGATCGACCGCATGATGTTGACGTACCAGGAGGCGGCGCTGGCCAGCGGCGCAATTGGCGAAAGGCGGGCGAGTGCCAGCAGCGTGCCGAGCGCAATGCCGCCGAGCATGGCAACGATGGTCAGCTTGAGCGTGAACTGCAGCCCGGTCCACAGGAAGGGCAGGCTGTCGAGCAGGACACTGAAATCGAAATCGCCGTGCATCAGTGTTGCCCTGCAACGCCTGCAGTGGTGCCGGGAATCCGCGTGCGGCGCTCGATGACGGCCATGACGCGGTTGGCGGTGAAGGCACAGATGAAATAGAGCACGGTGACCGCAAGGAAGGTTTCAATGCCCTGTTCCGAATCTTCCTGCATCTGTTTGGCCTGGAAGGTCAGTTCCATGACGCCGATGGCAAACGCCACCGAAGAGTTCTTGAACACGTTCATGAACTCCGAGGTCAGCGGCGGCACCACCATGCGCAGCGCCGTCGGCAGCAGCACGTAGCGATAGGTTTGCGGCAAGGTCAGGCCCATCGCCAGCCCCGCCATGAGCTGGCCGTAGGGCAGCGCCTGGATGCCGGCACGTACCTGTTCCGCCACGCGTGACGAGGTAAACAGGCCGAGGCAGATTGTCGCGGTCAGGAATTCCTTGGCCGGCAGCTCCTGCTTGACCCACAGCCCCCAGTCGGCTGGCAGCAGTTCCGGCACCACGAAGAACCAGAGAAACATCTGCACCAGCAGCGGAATATTGCGGAACAGTTCGACCCAGGCCGTTGCCACGGCGGCGAGAGTTCTGGACGATGCTGTGCGCAAGAGTCCGAAGAGGATGCCGAGCGAAAGAGCGATCACCCAGGCCGAGAGCGACACCGCCACGGTCCAGCCGAAGCCGGTCAGCAGCCAGTTGAGGTAGGTCTCATCGCCGCCCTTGACCTGCTCGAGGAAGATGCCCCAGTTCCAGTGGTAGTTCATGTTCGCAGGGCGGTGGCGCGGCGCAGGCACAAGGCCCGTCGCCGCATCGCCATCCGCAGCGGTGAGGAGAGCGTCTTTTGCTCGACCACCCTGCTGCGCAGGGGCTTCATCAGCGCCGACTTTTACTTCTTGTTGTAGGCCTCGGCCGGTGCGTCGCTGGGCGCCTTGATGAGTTCCTTCAGCTTGTCACTCATCGCAAAGTTGAGGTTGGCGCCCTTGGGCGGGATCGGGCTCATGAACCACCTGGCATAGAGCTTATCGATTTCGCCGCTCTTCATCAGCGCCCTGACCGCATCATCGACCACCTTCTTGAAGGCCGGATCTTCGCGACGCAGCATGATGGCAATCGGCTCGATGTTCAGCACTTCGCCGACGATGGCATAGTCATTCGGATTCTTCGAGGTGACCATCAGGCCGGCCAGCAGGTTGTCATCCATGACGAAAGCCACGGCGCGGTCGGTCTCCAGCATCAGGAAAGCGTCGGCGTGATCCTTGGCGTAGACCTCCTTGAAATCGATGTGCTTGCCTTTTTCGTGGGCGCGCATCAGTTGCACGCTGGTGGTACCGGTGGTAGTGGCCACCGGTTTGCCGTTGAGTTGGTCGAGGCTCTTGATGCCCGAGGCTTTCTTGACCGCCATGCGCACATTGGTGACAAATGTCGTCGGAGCGAACGCAACCTGCTTCTGACGCGCCTCGTTGTTGGTGGTCGAGCCGCACTCGAGATCGACGGTGCCATTGGTCACCAGGGGAATCCGGTTCTGCGAGGTCACCGGCGTATGCGTGACCTTGATGGCCGGCAGCTTGAGGTGGGCCTTGACCGCGTCAACGATCCTGTTGCAGATGTCGATGTGATAGCCGACCGGCTGCTGCTTGTCGTCGAGATAGGAGAGCGGCAGCGAGGATTCGCGTATCCCCAGCGTGATGCTGCCGTTGTCTTTGACTTTCTTCAGCGTGCCGCCCGGGTCCTGGGCCAGGACAGGGGCAGCGAGAGTCGTGAGGGCGATAGAAGCAACAACGGCGGCGCGACAAATCATGGCGGTCTCCTGAAATTACGGGTCAGACTTCTATCTGCTGTTCCTGTTGTTGCAAGGCCCACATCTGGGCATACAAACCATTGCGCTCGAGCAGGGTGCGATGTGCGCCGCGCTCGACGATGCGTCCGGCATCGAGCACCAGAATCTCGTCGGCGTTCATTACGGTGGATAGCCGGTGGGCAATGATAAGTGTTGTGCGGCCAAGCGCAACCTGCTCCAGCTCCGCCTGGATCGCCTTTTCGGTTTTCGAGTCGAGCGCCGAAGTGGCTTCGTCGAAAATCAGGATCGGCGGGTTCTTCAGCAACGCCCGTGCAATCGCCACGCGCTGCTTCTCGCCGCCGGAAAGCTTGAGACCGCGCTCGCCGACGCGGGTGTTGTAGCCGTCCGGGAGCCGCTCGATGAACTCGTGAATATGCGCCGCTTTGGCCGCGGCGATGACTTCCTCGCGCGGGGCTGTCGGCCGGCCGTACTGGATGTTGTAGAAAATCGTGTCGTTGAACAGCACCGTATCCTGCGGCACGATGCCGATCGCGGCGCGCACCGAGGACTGTTGCAGGGCGCGCAGGTCCGAGCCATTGATTTTTACCGAGCCGGAGCTGGTGTCATAGAAGCGGAACAGCAGCCGCGCCAGGGTCGATTTGCCCGAACCGCTGTGGCCCACCACGGCCACCGTCTTGCCGGCGCCGACTTTGAAATCGACATCGAACAGGATCTGCCGGTTGGCTTCGTAGGCGAAGCTGACGTGGGCGAATTCGATCTCGCAGGGGCCGCTTTCACCGTTCGCGAACAGGGGCCGCGCATCGGGCGCATCCTGAATCTCGCGGTTCTTGCCGAGCAGCGAAAACATTCGTTCAATGTCGGTCAGCGACTGGCGAATCTCGCGATACAGCACGCCGAGGTGGTTGAGCGGCATGTAGAGCTGGATCAGGAAGGCATTCACCAGCACGATGTCGCCTACCGTCATGTTGCCGGCCGCGACGCCGATCGCGGCGCGCCACATCATCAGCGACACGCCGCTGGCGATGATCAGCGACTGGCCGAGATTGAGCCAGGACAATGAAATCTGGCTGCGGACCTGCGCGGCCTCCCACTTTTGCATCTGCTCGTCGTAGCGGTCGTGCTCCCAGCGCTCGTTGTTGAAGTATTTGACTGTTTCGAAGTTGATCAGGCTGTCGACGGCACGCACGTTGGCGGCGGAATCCAGCTCATTCACCTCGCGCCGCAATACCGTGCGCCAGTTGGTGACGAGGATGGTGAAGATCACGTAGATCGTCAGCGTGCTGACCGTGATCAGGGTGAAATCACGGTCGTAGCGGAAGGCCAGGATGCCCAGCACCAGCGCGATTTCCACCAGCGTCGGCAGGATCGAATACAGCGTGTAGCTGATCAGCGAGCCGATCGAGCGCGTGCCGCGTTCGATGTCGCGGGTCAGGCCCCCGGTCTGGCGGTCGAGGTGAAAGCGCAGCGAGAGCGCATGCAGGTGCTCGAACACCTGCAGCGTGATGGTGCGCACGGCGCGCTGGGTGACGCGGGCAAAGAAGATCTCGCGCAGCTCGGTGAACAGTGCCGTCGAAAAGCGCAGCGCGCCGTAAGCCGCCAGCAGCCCCAGCGGCACCAGCAGCATGGCCTGCTCCATTTTGTTGGCAGCAGGCAGGGTAAAGGTGTCGATGATGTCCTTGAACACCAGCGGCACCGCGACATTGGTCAGCTTCGCCAGCAGCAGGCAGCACAGCGCAAAAACCACGCGGCCCTTCCATGCCCACAAGTAGGGCAGCAGGGTCTTGACGGTTTGCCAGTCGTGGCGGGTATCGGGGATCGGGCCCGGCAGGGCCATGGCGGGAGGGGCGCGGCGCATGAGTTGATTCTAACAACTTAGTGCGACGCAGATTCCCGGCGGCGCACGCGGCCCACCATGCGAGCAAATGCGCCAAGCCCCTTTGTTGATAGAGGTTTTTCGGGCCGGGCTGGTGCGATTCTCTGTCGGGCCGGTCTGAGCGTTCGCCATGCGACTGCATTATTGAGTGCCGGACAACGCAGTGCACGCAAGTTTCTGCGGTAAATACGGATGATCGAAAGAGTCCGGATATGGCAATGTTCTACCTGATGGGATGCCATCAGGCCGCAACCCGCACTGCTATTCAGTCTCCGGAGAAAATCGCGGCCTATGAATGGGGATATCCCTCATGCGTGCCTGGATGTTTGAGAGGTCTGCTGGCGTCCTTCTGGCCTTGCTGACGCTGGCCGCCCACGCCCAGCCGGCCACCGACGCGGCCCATCCCCTGACCCTCGCGGTGGTGCCGCAATTCACCGCCGTGCAGATTCACAAGGACTGGACGCCGTTCGTCGAAAGGGTCTCGCGCGACAGCGGCGTAGCCCTGACGCTGAAAATCTATCAGAGCATCCCGAAGTTCGAGGCCGACCTGGTCAAGGGCGTGCCCGACTTCGCC
>JAPLRA010000302.1 GCA_026399445.1 Sulfuritalea sp. | reverse complement strand
GCGCATGATCGAGTACGGCGACGCCGACGTGATGGTCTGCGGCGGCTCTGAAGCGACGACTACGCCGCTGGCGGTGGGTGGCTTTGCATCGGCCAAGGCCTTGTCCACGCGCAACGACGATCCGGCGACGGCGAGTCGTCCTTGGGACAAGGATCGCGACGGCTTCGTCCTCGGTGAAGGATCCGGCGTGATGGTGCTGGAAGAGTACGAACACGCCAAGGCGCGCGGTGCGAAGATCTACGCCGAACTGGCCGGTTTCGGCATGAGTGGCGACGCATTCCACATGACCGCACCCGACACCGACGGCCCGCGGCGCAGCATGGCGAACGCGCTGAAGAATGCCGGCGTCAATCCCGACGAAGTGCAGTACGTCAATGCTCACGGCACATCGACGCCGCTGGGCGACAAGAACGAAACGGAAGCGATCAAGCTGGCTTTCGGTGTCGATGCGGCGAAGAAACTGGTGGTGAATTCGACCAAGTCGATGACTGGCCATCTGCTGGGCGGTGCGGGTGGCCTTGAGTCGGTGGTCACGGTGCTCGCCGTGCATCACCAGATATCACCGCCGACCATCAACATCTTCAACCAGGATCCGGACTGCGATCTGGACTACTGTGCCAATACGGCGCGGCCGATGAAGATCGATGTGGCGCTGAAGAACAACTTCGGCTTTGGCGGCACCAACGGCTCACTGGTTTTCCGTCGCATATAGCGTGAAATAACTCGTTCGGAGCGACGGGTGATAGTCGAGCGAAGCGAGCTGACCAGAAGCCTCCCCGTGAGGGGGCGAGGCGGGGTTTCGCACCGCATGCGGTGCGCCGCCGCAGCCGGCTGGCTGTGCAAAGCCAGCCGTGGGCCGCGAAGCGGATGGGAGGGGCGGGCCCTAATTCGCCTTTCGCATGTTTCATCATCGATGGGTGGCTCTTGCTGCCATGAGCGCGTTAAGCGACCAGGGCGATGAAGCCGGTCGCCCTCCTGTCTGTTTCGCTGAAGCCTTCGCGGCGCCTGCTGCTGATCCAGTCGCTGGCTCACGCCGTCGCCGCTGCAGCGGTGCTGGCGGCGACAATCCCCTCATGGCTGGCGGCCTTGCTGCTGTTGCTGATCGGCGCGTCGCTGGCACGCGGGCGTCTGGTGGCACCGGTCGCAGCCCTGCTGTTGAGCGGCGACGGACGGCTTGAAACAGTCGGCGCTGATGGCACGGCGAACGAAGCGACCGTGCATCCACATACCCTGGTTCTTTCGTTTCTGGTGGTGGTCTTGTATCGCCAGGATGGCCGCTTGCGCTCGCTGACGCTGCTTGCCGACAGTCTGACGGCGGAGGATTTTCGCCAGTTGCGGCTTTGGTTGAATTGGCGCTCGACGGCGGCGAAGGCAGCCTGATCCGGCTTCGGATCAGATCTGGTGCGGGTGCAGTACCGTGTCCAGCGCGCGGGGTAAGGTTTCCGGGTAGTCACGGCTGAAGTGAAGACCCCGGCTTTCGTGGCGAAGTTGCGCGCTTTTCACGATCAGATGCGCGGTCAGCACCAGGTTGCGCAATTCGATCAGGTCGTTGCCGACCCGATAATTGGCGTAGAACTCCTCGATTTCCTTTTCCAGCAAACCGATGCGGTGCAGGGCGCGCTCGAGCCGTTTGTTGGTGCGGACGATGCCGACGTAGTCCCACATGAAGCGGCGCAGTTCGGCCCAGTTGTGGGAGATGACGATTTCCTCGTCGGCGTCGCGCACCCGGCTCTCGTCCCATTGCGGAAGATGGGGGAGCGGTTCCACCGGCGCCGCGAGAATGTCCTGTGCCGCCGAGGCCGAAAAAACCACGCATTCGAGCAATGAATTCGAGGCCAGGCGATTGGCGCCGTGCAGGCCGGTGAAGGTGGTCTCGCCGATCGCATAAAGCCCGGTGAGATCTGTGCGCGCCGCCAGGTCGGCGACTACACCGCCGCAGGTGTAGTGCGCGGCCGGCACCACCGGAATGGGCTCCTTGGTGATGTCGATGCCCAATTGCAGGCAGCGCGCCAGGATGGTCGGGAAATGATCCCTGAGGAAGTCGGCCGACTTGTGCGTCATGTCGAGGAACACGCAGTCGAGGCCGTGGCGCTTCATTTCGAAGTCGATCGCGCGGGC
>JAPLRA010000452.1 GCA_026399445.1 Sulfuritalea sp. | reverse complement strand
CCGATTCACCGCCGCGCCGTCGCCGGTTGCCTTGATGGTGCCAGCAGGGGAAAGGGCGAGGCTTACCCCGTCCGCAAACGCCTCTTTGAGGATCGCCGCCGGGGTCATATTTCCACCACGACAGCAGCAGAATTACCCTGAAGATGCTCAACTTTCCTGAAGGCGCTCAACTCTTTTTGTTGGGCATCTTCAGCATTCTTGAGCACCTTCAGCGAATCAGCCTGAAGGTGCTCAACTCTTTTTGCTGGGCATCTTCAACATTTTTGAGCGCCTTCAGCGAATCAGTCTGAAGGTGCTCAGCTTGAGCGCCTTCAGTGACGAGAAGTTTCCACACCCATTGCTGTTTGCCGTTTCCGAAGTGCCCACCTTCTTTGACGGCCTCGATTCCAAGCGCCTTCTGTGCTCGCCGGATCGTTGCCCAGGAATACCCCGCGCCGTCTGCATCGGCCCTGATGCTCTTGACCGGCATTGAACCATCGGCCAGCAGATCGGAAAGAAACCGCCTTGCGTCGGCTTGCGTGCCACCCTCACCATCGTCGCTGGTCGCATCCGCCGTCGCCAGCAATTCACGCGCCGCGCCCTCCACAGCATCACCCCACAACACCGACGAGGCGAATATCCCCGGATACGCTTTCAGTTCGCCTTGGTGTAGGTCGTATTCAAAGCCGCCATCATCCGGCCCAATGTTCGACTTGGCGCGAATGAATAGCCGCACGGTACGCCCGTCCTCGCCTTCCTCCTGGTGCTTGGCCGCCACCATCACCACGCGGGCCAGCGCACCAAAGGCAAGGCTTCCCGTCAGCCGTTCGACCGGATCACGTCCGCCGGTTCCCTTGCTGAAATGCGTTATGCCCAGGAGGGCGCACCGCATGAATGCCGCCAAGTCGACCAGCGGCTGCAGGCTGCGCCGCACCTCGGCATTCTTGTGACTGTCACCGATCACCGCCGAAACAATCGGATCCACGATCAGCAGGCGCACGTCGCCGATTTCTGTCAGCTCGCGCCGCAGCGGTTCCATGTCTCGCGCCGGGTCGAAGGATCGGCGGCCATCACCATCGAACACGTCCGCAATGAAATACACGCGGGTCATGTCAGCACCCGACAGGGCCAGCCGGGGAACCAGCGTATCCGCCGGATCATCCTCGCCGCTCCAGATCACCACGTTGCCGACTGGCGACCGACTACCGTCAGGCCAGCGGCCTCCTGTTGTGACTGTTGCCGCCAGCGCCATACTGATCGTCGTCTTACCCGTTCCCGGTGCGCCGCCCAGGACGTGCATCTTTCCCGCCGCCAACCATCCCGGCCACAACCATGTCACGGCTTCCGGCTTCACGTCGCTGCCGCGCAGCAGTTCGACACAGCTTGCGTATTCGCCCGCTGGTGCCTTCGCCGGGTCTGCTAGATGCGTTGCCCTGCCCGGTGCGCTTGCTTCTGCTATGGCCTGTCCTACAGCGTCCGCGCCGCGCAGTTGCGCCAGGTCGTTGAAGTCCGAAGGCGGTTTCTCGCCGGCCAGCTCATCCGGCGTGAAGTCCGGCAGCGCCGCCCGCCCACCGACAGCTTGCGCCGCCTCGGTCGCTGCCTTCTGCCCGCTGCCGCTCTTGTCGAAGTCACCGCACAGGATCAGGGGCAAGTCGGGAAATCTCCCGCGCAGCGTCTTTGCCACCGCGCCAAGGTTGCCGGCATTGAAGGCCACCGCTACCGGGTAGCCCGTCGCTTCGTGGATCGTCGCGCCCGTGGCGAAGCCTTCGGCGATGCACAGCGCCGCCGCGCCGTTCGGGTTGCCGATGGTGAAGTAACAGCCGGTCACACGCCCGCCGGTCAGGAACCGCTTACCGCCATCCGGCCCGATGAATTGCAAGGAATGAATATCGCCGCCGTCCCGCATAGGGATCACCAGCGCATCACCGTGAAGACGTGCGCCGCTCGGCTTGATGGTCTTTCGCGTCAGATAGGCATGGTCAACAGGGGCGGGCTTCGCAGCGTTCCAGATCGCCACCGCTTTGTCCACTGCTGCTGCGCGTTCGCGGGCTATCGCGGCATCACGTTCGCGCCGCATAGCCTCCACCTTGGCACGGTGCGCGGCATCCTCGGCAGGGGTCAGCTTGCGCCCAATGTCGGCCCGCCATGTCTGCGAAAAGCCGCTACGCCAATCGCCGAAACTACCGGCGGGAATCCCGTCATCGTGGAGTGCGTACCATCCGGCATCGTCGCCGTGTTTGCCGCTGCTGGCGAACCGGTGCAGCGTTCCATCGGCTTCAATCACTTCTGGGGGAATCAGGCCGGCCGATTGAATCGCGTCGCGGAATTGCTGAGTCGCGTTAAGCACGGATCACCCCCGCCAGCCGCAGCAGGGCAAGAAGCAAACATGCGCCGGCTTGTCTCAGTAGTTGCCGGCGGCTTGAGTACCGCTGTCGTGCTTCTTCCATGCGGTAGGGCAGCAACCAAGCGGCAGATGTGAATCGATCCTTGAGAGTCACAATCACCACCCTTAACCGCGCCGCATCTGGCTGAGTGGCGATGCAGACTTGTTCGCAGGGATTGGGGAGCTTCATTCCATCAACCCAATCACGCCATTGCCGAAGTTGCTTTCCGCCTTTTTTGGATTCAGTATCTTGTAGAGTGAGTCCCCGCCCTTGGAGCCCCCGCCACCAATCAGGTCACCGAAGGCGAGCGTCATTGCGGCCTTCTGGCGATCGGCGCCCGCCTGGGCCGCAGCCGCCCCGGAATACTCGGCGGCCGTGGCGCTTTCCCGCATGGTTCTGGCCTTGTCCTCGCCTTCGTACAAAGCAACAGCGGAGCGATAAGCGGTTTCCCCGGCGTTGCCTGCGAGCAGATGAACCAGTCCGGGATCGGTCACACTACCGCCGCCGGCTGCCGCCAGTGCAATCGCGCGCGACTGGATCATCATCCCTTGGCGCCGCTGTTCTTCGGCGGCACGTTGGGCCGAGGCAATCGACTGGCCGGCATTGATCCGCAGTTGCTCGGCCTCGTACTGAGCCGCGGCTTGTTGCTGCAAGCCGACTCTAGCCGCGGCATCGCCGGCATCGGCCTTACCCATGGCACTGACTACCGAGAGCGCGGCAGGGATGGCTTCTTTCCAGGACATTAGGGGCTATTCCCGTTGAGATGCCCTGCCTGCGCCTGGGCGTTTTTGGATGGCGAACCCGAGATGAAGGTTTCCATGCCAACCTCAAGCCGCAAACTGAAGTTGCTTGCGTTGCTTTTCGCCAAAGCCGCGCGACAGTAGCGCTTCCCACTTGTCGCGCCTGAGTACGCGACGGCCACCAATGTAGGTGACGATTTCGCTGAATTCCGGGTATCGTTTGGTGCAGGACCAAACCGATAGCGTGGTCGGCTTGGGAGATCCCGGGTATTGGTCGTGCGCCTCTTTGAACGTAAGAAATTCGATTGAATTTCCACCCTTCAATAGTGCGTGTGATACGGCTTCGGTATCCATCGCTTCATCCTCATTAACGTTCGCATTTCAGTGCGAACAAGTTAACAAGGAATTAAACGAAGGTATAAATCAGTTAAACACCAGCAACGGCCCCACTTCTTTTGCTGCTACGTTTTCAAAATCACTTCTTGTCATCCCCTTGACTCGGGATGCCGCGCCAGGCCGGCAAGGGGACCGGATTTTCGGGAATCAGCCGAGGCGCGGCGAAGTTGTTTATTTGAGAGTTGCGTCCTTTGCAGGACGCCCGCGCTTCGCAGGAACAAGCCCAGGGGTTAGCACTTTGAATGCCTGAAATCTCTTGTCATATTTGGCTTCCAAGTAGCGCTCCCAATTCGCGTCCCACTCAGCCCGTCCTTTTGCGCTTTCGCGGTATATGGCGTCGCTCAGTTCCTTGGCTTTTCGCTTGATGTACCTCTCACTGTGAGATGGCTGATTAGTCAGTTCCCAACGTAGCATCCACCAGTCGCAGTCAATGAACTGCTTGCGTGGCCCTTTCGCTCCGGGCGGGCGCTCGCGCCTGATCCAGTAATCGAATCCTTCGGACTGCCAGCGAATATCAGCGTAGCCCTTTGGCCACTCAATCCCATCAGGAAGGATGTCAGCCTCTTCAAGCTGAGCACGTGTGCCGTAATACTCCGAGAAACCAAAGTCTGCGTGGATTGCGACAATCAATTCTTGAGTGGCTGCGTCGGCAGTTGCTAAATCGCATCCCTGAAATGTGCTGCTGTTACCATCGGCATTAGCCATGATGTGAAGTTCCTTTTCACGTTACGGTCAGGCGGGTTTGGTGTTAGTAGCACCTTGCCCGCCGCTTTCCCGGCGATCCCGGCCGGGGCGGGTGAAATCTATGCGGCCAAAAGCTCCGCCTTGATCGGCTTGATCCCGGCCAGCTTCTCGGGCTTCTGCGCGACCTCCCACAAATCGACGGCCTGCTGCATGCGCAGCCAGCTATCCGGCGTGGTGTTCAGCAGCTTGCCGACACGCGCCGCCATCTCGGGCGTCATGCTGCGCTTTTCGAGCAGCAGATCGGATACCGACAGCCGGGACACGCCCAAGCGCTGCGCGAACTCGGTCTGCGTCATTTCCAGCGCCGGCAGCACGTCCTCGCGCAGGATCGCGCCGGGGTGAGTAGGGCGCCGCTTGGGGTCTCGTAGGCTCTTCATCAGTGATAGTCCTCCAGGTCAACGTCGACGGCGTCTTCGCCGTCGAATCGGAACGTGATGCGCCAGTTTCCAGTCACCGTCACGGCATAGGTGCCTTTCCGGTTTCCAGTGAGCTGGTGAAACTTGTAGCCTGGAAGGTTCATGTCTTCCGGCTTTGGAACGGTATCGAGACGGTCAAGCATGCGCTCTGTTCGTACTTCGGTCTTGGCGATGATGCCTCTGTGGTCGCCCTTCTTGAAGAACCGCTCAAGCCCTCTGTGTTTGAATGTTCGTATCATCGCGATATGTAATCAATTAGATTGCATTGTAATTAGGTAAATAGCGAAGTCAAGCGGCTTCTTTCTTGGGCCTCTTCTTGATTGGAATGACCTCGGCAGGCTTCCGGATGCCTGCAGCTTCGAGCATGGCCCCCGTAGCCCGTTCAACTGAGGCACGAACAGGCTCGATATTGAGGCGGGCGTAGATTGCCGTTGCCTCCTGGTCACGATGCCCGAGAGACTTGCCTATCACCACCAGGCTGGCGCCGGTCGCCGCCTGCCAGCTTCCAAGAGTGCGGCGTAGGTCGTGAATGTGCAGGTCATCGATCCTCGCCCCTGTAGCATCGACCTCCATTTCGTGAGCAACTTTCCGTGCGCGTGCCAAGGACTGGCTGCGCGTTTCAACTTTTCGTGACTTGTCGCGGGGGCCCTTCGTCCTCGTTGCCGGCCATTCGAATTTCTTGCCGGCATCCCCTATGCGCTGGGTAAGCTGATTCAGTTCGTCGTAGTCGAATACACGCATCCAGCCTTTTCTCGGGTCTGCCATGTGTCCCGACTTAGTGGCTCGCCGTTCTTGGTATCAGGGATCCGCCATTCGGCGCGGTCCAGATTGACGTCAGTCCAGCGCATCGCGGTGACATTTCCTTTCCGGCCACCGGTCAGTAGGTCAAGAAGAATGAAATCTCGAATGTCGACGTTCGGCTCCATCGCCACAGCTGCGAAGAAGCGCGGGATTTCGTCTTTCTGTATGAAACGCTCACGCGATGGGGTAGAGAACATTTCGACCCCGCTGGCAGGATTGGCCCCTTTGAATTCCTCCCAATAGATGGCCCGGTTGTACATCGCCCGCAGTTGAGAGACAACAATGTTCGCGGTCCGGTGCCCGATGTGCTTGCCCAAATCGGTATGCAGCTTTTTCACTTCCTGCCGCGTGATACTGGAGATAGGGCGATTGGACCAATTGACTGTGCCGGTCCGCTTGATGCGCTTCAGTTTTGGCGACTTCTTCGATTCGACCGGAAGTTTCCCGAGATACCGCTCGAAGTCGGCGCGCAAGGTGGCCGCACCTTTCTTCTTCGTCGGTTCTAGGTGCCTGGTCACATACTCCTCGAACAGTTCGTCCAGCGTCAGTTCGCCCCGCTTGGTCTTCTTTGTCTCGGCCGCGCTTACGCCGGCCTTCAGGTCGAGCTTGATTAAGGGGGCCAGCGACCGCGCCATCCGGACATTGAGCTCGGGCGTGTTCGCCATGAAGTCGCCGTGCTTGCAGCCGGGTGGGAGATCAACACTCTCGGCAATCCTTGCAGAGAACCGGCCTAGCGTCACGCGCTCCGGACTGCCCGAGACTTTCAGGTAGATCTGGAAGCTCTTTGTCCCCGCTGGGGTTACGCAAACAAGTAGTCCGGGCTCTTTCGTGTCGCAGTAGTAGGTGCGCTTCCCGGCAGGAGCTGCTGGCAATGCCTGAAGTGCCGAGCGACTGAAGTTGATCTTTTCGTAGGCCATGATTCATACCTCAAAATAGCCGGGGCTACGACGGTGCTACCCCTGTGCTACCTATTATATGAACGCCCGTTATACCTTGTAAATGCCAGGTAACAGAAAAATAGTAAATAAATCAGTTAAATATAGCTGCGTAAATCTCGGTAAATCTCTGTAAATTAGTGGGCCTCATGCTTTGGGAGCAAGATGTCGAGAGTTCGAATCCCTCCACCCCGACCAGTTGATCCCAAGGGTTTCTGTCGAAAGACCGAAACCCTTTTTTTGCCCGCTTGTCGGCTTTGCCGACTATCCGGGAAAATCGACGAAGTGTCGCCGCTTAGTTCCCGCCCCCCAGCATCGCCTTGAGATTGGCAAAAGGGGAATGGGTGGCTGTCGATCCGTTGCCCGCGCTGCCTGGATCACCAGCACCGGGAGCTTCGATCTGTCGTTGATGCTCGTTGTCGTGGCAGTAAAGACACAGCAGTTCCCAGTTGCTGCCATTGGGCGGATTGTTGCTGTGATTGTGATCGCGGTGATGCACGGTGAGTTCGCGCAGATTGGCGCGGGTGAATTCGCGGGCGCAGCGGCCGCATATCCAGGGGTAAATCTTCAGCGCCTGCTCACGGTAGCCCTGATCGCGAAGTTCTGCGCTGCGGCGTGCATCGGCGACGATGCGGTCCAGCTTTCCCGGGGCGGCCTTCATTCCGGCTATTTCTCCTGAAGGAGATTATTCATCCGCTGCGCCCGGCTCTTGGATTCGGCCTTGTTGATCTCCGACACCTGACGACCGTAGGCTTCGCGTGCCTCCGGGCCCTGCAGTGTCGCCTCGATGCTGCGTATGCAGCGCCAGCGCTTGCCCGTCTTGGTAACAATCAGGCGCATCTCGTTTCTCGGGTGATGCATGCGGCAGTGGTAGCAGTAAGTCGGTTCTGTTGCCATGGGTTTGAACGGTATCCGGCGGTGACATTTGCAATTATGCTACGCGCCGCGCCAATTTTTTCGTCCTGCGCCGCCGCGTGGTCGATATTCGTGGCGTCGCGTTCGATCGGCATCCAGCGCCCCTGTTTCACTGTAAACTTCGAAAATGCAGTCATGCACGGTCTTTTGCGGCGATGGCGTCGCACGGGGAGCAGCAATCCTGACCAAAACATGAAGCGTGACACAGCACATCCGCCCGTAGCTCATCTGGATAGAGCACCGGCCTTCTAAGCCGGGGGTAACAGGTTCGAGTCCTGTCGGGCGGACCAAGATCAGCAGCCTGTCGGTACCGGGCTTGATGGTTCCTGAAATTCCGCCGGAATCGTGCGGATCAAGGTGGAGCAAGAGTGACTCGATGAAGACAACTCGATTTACCGGCACAGCAGATGCCAAAGCCAGGCTGGGACAGGAGATTGGTCTCAGCGACTGGTTGCTTATAGATCAGGAGCGCGTCAATGCCTTTGCCGAGGTCACCGGCGACAAGCAATGGATTCATGTTGATGTCGAGCGGGCAAAGCGCGAGTCGCCGTTTGGCGGGCCGATTGCCCATGGCTACCTCACTTTGTCGCTGCTGGCAAAGTTTGCGCAGGAATGCATTGCGGTCGATGGGATCAAGCTGGCAGTGAATTACGGTCTCAATCGTGTGCGTTTTGCCTCGCCGGTGAAGGTCGGCAGCCGCGTGCGTGCGAGATTCGTGCTTGCAGAAGTCGACGATATTCCTGGCGGCGCGCAACTGGTCTGGCAGGCGGTGATCGAGATCGAAGGGGGCGACAAGCCTGCCTGCGCGGCAGAGATGGTTACGCGCTGGTATTTCTAGCCTGTCTAGCAGTTTTCCTGGCGGCTAAGGTCATCATGAGGGTTCCCACCTACGTCTGCGTCACTCGCCACGGCGAAACCGACTGGAATATCGCCGGGATCCTGCAGGGCTGGACCGACGTGCGATCGCTTCGGCTGGATCCGCCCGAGTGTCACGATGGCTTGAGGGAGCGAAATTTCGGCGTCTACCAGGGAATTCCCAAGTCAGAACTGGCGGACCTGAATCCGGTGGTGCTGCAGCAGATCCTCAAGCGGAATCCGGCAACGGATTTCGAGCAGGGCGAGTCGATGGATGAATTCGCCGATCGAGTGCTCGACGCCATCATCAGTATCGCCCAGCCGAACGGCGGCAAGCGCATTCTTGCGGTCACGCACGGCTGGGCAATGGATGTGATCACCCGGCACATCGCCAGCCGGCCGCGCAGCACCATCTTGAACATGAAGCGCAAGAATGGCGAATGCCTGTGGCTCGAGGTTTGGGAGCAGTCGATTCGTGCCGTGTGAAGTGGCCGGTACAAAAACAAAACGCGCCGGAAGGCGCGTCGTTGCAGGCTTGTTGGCGGAGAGGGCGCCACTCAACCTGGTCACGAGGACACCTGTTTCCTACCAGCTCAGGATCGAAATTGCTCGCTCGGTGAGGGTGACCGTTGGTCGTCTCGGCGATTTCGTGTTCCCGGCTGGACGCTACGTCTATACCGGGAGCGCGAAACGGAACTTTGAATCCCGGATCGCCCGGCATCTACGCCGCGAGAAGGCGTTGCGTTGGCACATTGATTGGCTTCTGGCGGCTCGCGGTGTGAAGATTGTGGGTGTTGGACGCTCAAGGAGGGACGAGTGTGTCCTCAACCACCGCGTTCGTGGCCACATCGTAGCACCAGGATTTGGCGCCTCGGATTGCCGTCACGGGTGTGGCAGCCATCTGCGGTATCTGGGCGAACTGCGGCTCCGCGATCAGGGACCGCGAGCAACTCCGTAACCCCATGGTGGCTAAAATACTGCCATGACAGAGAGCAAACCGAACGAAGCCATTGAGGCCGATACGCCCGAATCGATCAGAGAACCGAGACTTTGGTGCAACAACGGCTGGACCGCGCGAGTCGTCAAGAACGAAGACGACGAGGGATGGGCCGTTGAGATGATTCTGGACGGGGAGTCCGAGCCTGCCTTGGTGGGCCCTTGGACGATGGGGCGTGACAAGAAGAATCCGAAGCCGCTTGATACCTCGGCGTTCAACACCCTTGTCAAGACCGCCAGCGAATTCCGGCAGCGCCAGGTTCAACAACTTCATGCGGCGCTCCACCAAAACATCACGATCAACGGTCAGTCCGGGCGAATCAGTATCACTCTCGATATCGTGCCAGACGAAGATGATCCGCATGCGCTGCTTACCGCGCACGATGCAGCCGACGAGGAACTTGCCCAAGTCCGGGTGGGTAGCGGATTCAAGCTAAACAAAGCCAGTGCAACCGCCTGGATTGATGCTGGCTTTCGCAAACCTGGATGAGGGTCTTGCGGCAATGTCGGCCAGGATGCGCATCACGTTGAGGGTCTATGGATAAGGACCAGGCGATACGTAAAGCGCAAAAGCTGATGGCCGTTGCCATGGACGGCCGCGGCAATGACAACGAAGCCGAACGCGCTCTGGCCCAGGCTGAAACACTCATCCGGAAATTCGGCATCGAGCAGGCCGAAATAGCCAGCCCAAAGGCCTCGGTCGATTTCGATTGGGCCGACGCCTTTCACCCCTACGGCCCGCCGAAAAATCCGGCCAAAAGCTGCCCGAAGTGGTTTCAATTCATCAGTACCGGCGTCGCCAATTTCACCGACACCATCGTGCGCATGCATTACGATCCAACACAGGGCTATGGCGTTGGATTCTATGGTGACCGGGCTGACACCCTTTTTGCCCGGTGGCTGGTCGGCTATCTCAAGGCCAACGTTTGGGATGCCTTGAACGTCGCGCATAGGCAGCACCCTGAATGGAGCAGGAGCGACATGGAGGATTTTCGCAAGGCAATGGCGGCGCGCCTTTCTTCCAGAATGCGTGACTTGCGCCGGGAGCGCGATACCGAATTCGCTGCTGCCGCCAATAGTCAGGGGACTGGCACGGCGCTTGTGCTCGTCACTGACAAACTAGCGAAGCGCGATGCAGAATTTGGTTCCCCGAAATACAAGCACTCACGCATTCTCCTGCGTGATCAGGTCGCGGCGCACCAGGGCAGCTTGGCGGGGGAGCAGGTCGGTTTCGCCAAGCCGATCCAAGGCGGCATGAGGCACTCTAGGTAAGGAACCAGCGCTTCGTGGAGACGTACCCGGGAGTTGGCGGAGAGGGCAGGTTGGTGGCGTACTACCTTATCCCTGGGGCTTAACGACGGGCCCGACAACGCCCTGCAAGTTTGATACAAGCGCCTTGCGATACTCCGAGACATAAAACTCGACGGCGGCCGCCTGATCTTCGTCTGTACCGCCGTTGGAAATGAAGTTGAAGGCGTTATAGCGACCGGCGGCGAAAAGAATCGCAGCACTTGCCTCGCCGCCCTTTCCATCTTCGGCCAGTCGATTGGCCAGGTGAATGAACTCGTCTACGAGTTTGAGGAATTCCGGGGCGTAGGCCATAGCGTTCTTTCGATTGGGTTACGGACAGGCCGGACCACATCTATCGCCCGGCCAACAACCTCTCTGCAATCAGTCTGGACTTTACTCGTGCCTGATTCTCTGACGAGTTGATGGCAGAGACGGCTTTGCCAAAAGCATCGCGCTGTGCGCTGCTCTTCTTCGTCGCCTGGATTGATTGAATGCAGCGCCACTTCTTGCCACCCTTGGTTTCGATCTGACGCATTTCTTGGCGCGGATGATGTCGGGCGCAGTGGTAGCAGTAGATGGTTTCGGACGAGGGCATGATGGTGTCAATAGAACACAGAGTAATACCGATAGAAACTAGAAACCCGTAAAGCCGGTGGCAGTACGGGTTTGTGTGCGATTGACGGCGGAGAGGGAGGGATTCGAACCCTCGTTAGGGTATTATCCTAAACACGGTTTCCAGGCGTGCGGCTTAAACCGCTCATCCACCTCTCCGCATTGCTGCTGATCACTGGTGCTTCAGCAGGGCGCGAATTTTAACAGATCATCCCTCGCTGTGCCGCAGCGACAGGTCGATGGCGCGGACATTCTTGGTCAGGCTGCCGACGGAAATGCGGTCGACGCCGGTTTCGGCGATGGCACGCACGGTTTCCAGACGAACGCCTCCCGAGGCTTCGAGTTCGGCGCGTCCGGCGGTGAGGCCGACGGCATGGCGCATCTGCTCCAAATCCATGTTGTCGAGCAGGATCATGGTGGCACCGGCATCCAGCGCCTCGGCGAGTTGTGCCATGGTTTCCACTTCGATCTGGATGAAGACAGCGCCGCGGCCGTCATAGAGACCGAGGCGGTGGTTGCTCCCGCCGCCGCAGGTAACGGCATATTTTTGCGCCAGGCGCAGGCCGGGCAGGGTCTTGCGCGTGTCGACGATGCGGGCTCCGGTGCCGGCGACGGCATCGACGTAACGACGCGTCGCGGTGGCGGTGGCGGAGAGCAGTTGCAGGAAGTTGAGCGCGGCGCGTTCCGCCGTCAGCAGGGCGCGGGTGCTGGCTTCGATCTCACACAGCGTCTGGCCGGCGGCAATCAACTCGCCGTCGCGCGCATGCCAGCGTATGACCGTCAGCGGATCGAGGCGCCGGAAGCAGGAGTCGAACCAGGCGATGCCGGCGAGTACGGCATCTTCGCGACTGACCACGGTGCCCTGCGAACGTCTTGTGGCGGACGTGAGCAGTGCGGTCAAATCGCCGCCACCGATGTCCTCGACCAGCGCGGCGAGCACGTTGCGCTGTACC
>JAPLRA010000187.1 GCA_026399445.1 Sulfuritalea sp. | reverse complement strand
ACGCTGCGCAGACCGGACCGGTCAATATCGGTTTCGATGCCGACGGCTTGTTGACTACGGCGATGCCGCTGGCGGCGCAGACCTATGCCCTGGGCGGCGGCGGGAGCCTGTCGGTAGCCCTTGATCTGACGGGAACCGTCCAGTACGGCCTGCCCTTCCATGTTGACTCGATGACCCAGGACGGATGGCGCGTTGGCACCCTCGCCAGTGCAAGTGGATTCAGTGTCGGCAACGATGGCGTCATTCAAGGGTTCTACACCAATGGCCAGTCGCGCAAGTTGGCGCAGATCGTGATCGCCAATTTCATCAATCCCGACGCAATGATCGGACTGGGCGACAGCCAGTGGAAGGCCAATGCGGACCCGGTGAGCGGATCAGGCAAGGAGATTCTCGGTGTTCCAGGCGGTTTGGGGCTGGGCTCCATCCAGGGCAGCACGACCGAGCAATCCAACGTAGACCTGAACACGGAATTGGTAGCCCTGATCGAACAGCAGCGCAACTACCAGGCCAGCGCCCAGACCTTCAAGATTCTTGATCAGGTCATGCAGAACCTGGCGAACCTCGGCAAGTGATAAGCACTAATCAAAACAGGAGCAAGCCCCGATGATCCGTTCCCTCTGGATTGCCAAGACCGGTCTGGATGCCCATCAGACCTCGATGGATGTCATCACCAACAACCTGGCCAACGTCAGTACCAACGGCTTCAAGCGCTCGCGTCCGGTGTTTGAGGATCTGTTGTACCAGACCCTGCGCCAGCCCGGCGCCGCCTCTTCGCAGGCGACAACGATTCCTTCTGGCTTGACACTCGGCACCGGTGTGCGCACGGTTGCCACGGAACACATCTTTACCCAGGGCAGCTTGCTGAAAACCGAGGGGCCGCTTGACCTCGCCATTCAGGGCAATGGTTTCTTCCAGGTGCAGATGCCCGACGGCACGTTGTCCTACACGCGTGACGGTTCGCTCACCAAGGACGCCAATGGCCAGGTGGTTACCGCCAATGGCTATCCGCTGAGTCCGGCCATTACGATTCCGTCTACGGCGCTGAGCGTTTCCGTCTCGCGCGACGGGATTGTCACCATCAGCCAGCCGGGCGTCACGACGCCGACACAGATCGGCAACATACAGCTCGCCAACTTCGTCAATAACGGCGGGCTGCAGAGTACCGGCCAAAATCTCTTCGTGGAAACGGCTTCGTCGGGAACACCGACGCCGAATACGCCCGGAACCAACGGTACGGGCGTGCTCAATCAGGGCTATGTCGAAACCTCGAACGTGAACGTGGCCGAGGAGCTGGTAAACATGATCGTGGCACAGCGCGGCTACGAGATGAACTCCAAGGCCATTACCACCACTGACCAGATGCTTTCGCGACTGAGCCAACTCTAAAAGAGTGACACCATGAACAAAATTGTCCTGATCGCCGGTATTGCGGCTGCACTGTCCGGCTGCGTCACCACCGCACCGACTACGGCTATCCATCAACCGATGAGCATTCGTCCGGAAGCCCGCAACTATGCGCCGCCGAGCAATGGTGCCATCTTCAATATCGCTTCAGCCCGGCCCCTCTTTGAGGACCGGCGCGCCCGATTCGTTGGCGACACGATCACCATCAACATCGCCGAAAAAGTTCAGGCATCCAAGAAGTCAGAGAACAAGACCACGCGCAGTCAGACGGTCGATGTCAGTGTGCCGTCCATTGTCGGCCTGCCCTTCAAGGGTGCGCAAGGAACCGCCCTGGCCGCAAGCGACAGCAATAATTTCAACGGCAAGGGTGAGAACACCTCGTCCAACGATTTCACCGGCACGATTACGGTGACCGTGATCGAGGTGTACCCCAACGGCAACTTGCTGGTGTCGGGTGAAAAGCAGATCGGCCTCAAGGAAGGCGAGGAGTTCGTTCGCTTCTCCGGTGTCGTCAATCCGAACACCATCACTTCCGCCAACACCGTCACGTCAACTCAGGTGGCTGATGCGCGCATCGAGTACAAGGCAAACGGCTTTCTTGACTCGGCGCAGGTCATGGGATGGCTGGGGCGTTTCTTCCTGACTTTCATGCCTTTCTGAGGAGCCTGACATGACGCGAATCGAAAAAAGCTTCCTGGCGTTTCTCTGGATGCTTATGGCGCTGCTGGTCATGGATACGGCGCGTGCGGAACGGATCAAGGATCTCGCATCGATCGCCGGTGTGCGAAACAATCAACTGGTGGGCTACGGAATCGTTGTTGGGCTGGATGGCAGTGGCGACCAGACGACCCAAACCCCGTTTACCGTGCAGAGCATCATCAGCATGTTGTCTGCGATGGGAGTCAATCTGCCTCCCGGACAGTCATTGCAGCTGAAGAACGTCGCGGCCGTGATGGTGACCTCCAACCTGCCGCCATTTGCCCGTGCCGGGCAGCCGATTGATATCACGGTATCGTCGATCGGGAATGCCAAGAGTCTGAAGGGTGGCACCCTGATCCTTACGCCGCTGAAGGGTGCCGACGGGCAAACTTATGCAATGGCGCAAGGCAATGTCGTGGTCGTGGGTGCCGGGGCTTCCGGCGCCGGTTCCAAAACCACGGTCAATCATCTTTCGGTGGGCCGCATTACCGGTGGTGCGACGGTTGAACGTGAAGTGCTCATGCCGCTCGGCCAAGGCGATTTCGTCTATCTCGATTTGAATACCACCGATTTCGGTACGACCCAACTGATGGTCGAGGCAATCAACAAAGTGGTGCCGGGTGCCGCTACCGCAGCCGATGCCCGGCAGATTCGAGTGCGCGCCCCCACCAATCCGGATGAGCGTGTCTCCTTCATCGGGCGGATCGAGAATGTCCAGCTGACCCCGGCGAAAATGTCGGCAAAGGTGATCATCAATAGTCGTACCGGGTCTGTGGTGATGAATCAGTCGGTGCAACTCGACAATGTCGCGGTGGCCCACGGCAACCTTTCCGTGTCTGTCAGCACCGACAACGCCGTTAGCCAGCCCGGCGCACTGTCCGGAGGACAGACCACAGGTGTGAGCAATGCCCAGATCGACATCAAGCAGGAAGGCGGCACATTGATGAACCTCAAGACCAGCGCCAACCTTGCAGACATCGTCAAGGCCTTGAATGCCCTTGGCGCCAATCCGCAGGACCTGATGGCTATTCTGCAGGCGATGAAGTCGGCAGGGGCTCTGCGTGCCGAGCTCGAAATAATCTGATCATTCGAGTCAGGAATATTTTGCCGCCCTGATCAGGCGAATGGTGGCGGCAATCTTCTGACATCCTCCACTCTGCCATGAGTGCCAACGCAGCCACCGCAGCCAACCCGAACGTTTTCGACGCAAGCAGCCTCACGGCCTTGAAGCGCCAGGTGAAGGGCGGCGACCCCAAGGCCTTGAAGGCGGTTGCGCAGCAGTTCGAGGCCCTGTTTCTGCAGATGGTCTTGAAGTCGATGCGCGATGCCATTCCGCGCGAGGGATTGTTCGATAGCGACCAGAGCAGGATGTACGAATCCCTGCTGGATCAGCAAATGGCCCAGGTCCTTGGGTCGAAAAGTGGCGGTACAGGTCTCGCCGCCATGATCGAAAAGCAGTTGCTGCAGCAGAACACGGAACCGCAGGCATTTGACGGCCCCTTGCCCTTGTCGCCACCAACCCGGTTCTTTCGCTTTTCGGAAGGGAAGGCAATTCCCTTGCCGCGCGAAACGCTGGCGCCGCTGCTGCCTGACCCGCAGCCCGGCGTCGTACCCGGCTCGCGCGCCGTTTCGCGGCCCTCATCGGCAGCAGATCCGGCGGTCACGGGTGAGGGCGTCAGCCCCGCCGTCCGAGAGTTTGCCGCCCGGCTTTGGCCCGCGGCGGAGGAAACTGCCCGAGCCACTGGCGTCCCTGCACATTTCATGGTGGCCCAGGCGGCACTTGAGACCGGTTGGGGCAAATCCGAGCTGCGGCATGCCGATGGCAGTACCAGTTTCAATGTGTTTGGCATCAAGGCCGGGCGCAATTGGCAGGGCCCGGTAGTCGAATCGACGACCACTGAGTACGTGAATGGCGTTGCGCAAAAGCAGCTTGAGCGCTTCCGCGCCTACGGCTCATACGCTGAGGCGTTCCGTGACTACTCCAGCGTGTTGTCGGCCAATCCCCGCTACGCCGGCGTGCTCGGCACGCAGGATGCCGGCAGTTTCGCCCGCGGTCTGCAACGGGCGGGCTATGCCACCGACCCGATGTATGCCGCGAAGCTCGAGCGAATCATCGGCGGAGCCACGCTGCGACAGGTGCTGGCGGGCTAACGTTAACTTTCATGGTCGCTACGCCTACACCGTGCCATGAATACGTTAAAAGCAAAATTGAAGCCCCCCACCCCCAGCCCTCGCCCCGAGGCGGGGGTTGAAATTTGCTCGCTGCGCTCGATTGTTACAGAGTCCTCCGCATGGTGCGTGTGTTTCCTTAACCGCTGCGCTTCGCTGGGTGGCACGCCCATTGCTCTAATTCACGTGAAGACTTAACTAACGGCAAGTTTTGCCGTTATTAGGTTCAATTCACGGAGCAATCATGGGCCTTTTCAATGTTGGCGTCAGCGGTCTCAATGCCGCACAGGCTGGCATCCTCACTGCCAGTCACAATATCTCGAATGCGTCGACTCCCGGCTACAGCCGGCAGCAGATTCTTCAAGCCAGCAATATTCCCATGGTCACCGGGTCGGGCTTTATGGGGCAAGGCACGCACATACAGACGGTCAGCCGCATCTATGACGCGTTTCTTGGCCGTCAGGTGCTTGGCGCCGAGGCGTCTGCTACCGAGATGGACAGCTATCTTGCGCAGATTCAGCAGATTGACAACATTCTGGCCGATTCCAGCGCTGGTCTGTCGCCGGCATTGACGGCATTCTTCAAGGGCGTCCAGGACGTCGCGGCCAATCCATCCTCGATTCCCGGCCGCCAATCGATGCTTTCTGCGGCGCAGGCGCTGGTGGCGCGGTTTCAGTCGCTGGATCAGCGTCTGTCGGAAATTCGCGAAGGCACCAATCAACAGATCACCGTTCAGATCGGGCAGATAAACGCCTACAGTTCGCAACTGGCCGATATCAATCAGCGCATCATTCTGGCGCAGATCGTAGGCGGCAGTCAGCCGCCGAATGATCTTCTCGACCAGCGCGACCAGATGGTCACGGACCTCAACAAACTGGTGCGGGTGAGCACCATCACACAGGGCGATGGCAGCTTCAGCGTGTTCATGGGCAACGGCCAGCCTTTGGTGGTCGGCACTCAGGCTTATCAGTTGCAGGCAGTTCAAGCGCCCGACGATCCCGAGCGCACCACTGTCGCAATAGTCGGCGTTGGGGGTACGGCGCTTATTCTTCCTGAAGCTCAGGTTTCCGGCGGCAGTCTCGGCGGCTTGATAGGTTTTCGCAGCCAGACTCTCGATGCGGCGCAAAATGCCCTCGGCCGGATCGCCCTGACCCTGGGTCAGAACTTCAACGACCAGAACAAACTGGGACAGGATCTGACCGGCGCGCTCGGACAGAGTCTGTTCGCTGTTTCGACCCCGACCGTACGATCCAGCAGCCTCAATACCGGAACCGGGGTGACGACGGCGGGTATCGATACAAGCACGATCGATCGACTCACCGGCAGCGACTATCGCTTGGTTTTCAATGGCGGGGTCAACTACACCCTGACGCGTTTGTCGGACAACGCGGTCCTGGTGAACGGCGCGCCATTGCCGGCGAGCATCGATGGCATGGCGATTGCCGTTGGCGGCGTGCCGGTAGCCGGTGACAGCTTTTTGATCCAACCAACGCGCCTCGGCGCTCGCGACGTCGCCTTGGCATTTTCGGACCCGAGGCTGATTGCCGCCGCCGCGCCGATACGCACGGCTACGGCGCTGGCCAATACCGGCACGGCCAGCATCAGTTCGGGGACGGTGAATGCGCCGCCGCCGACCAATGTGAACCTGCAGCAAACGGTGACAATCACCTTTACCGGCGCGGCGACTTTCAATGTTACGGGTATCGGCGTGGGTCTTCCCGCACTCGGCGTGGCCTACACCAGTGGTGCAAACATAAGCTACAACGGCTGGACGACGCAGATCAGCGGCACCCCAACGGTCGGCGACGTGTTTACCGTTTCTGCCAATGCCGGAGGGGTTGCCGACAATCGCAATGCCATGCTGATGGGAGCGCTGCAAACCAAGGCGACGATGATCGGGAGTTCCACCAGCAGTCCGACCGCGTCCTATCAGTCGGCGTATTCACAGATTGTCGGTTCCGTGGGCAGCAAGACGAACGAGGTGCAGGCAATTGCAGCCGCGCAGCAAGGTCTGTTCGATCGTGCCACGCAGGCCCTGCAGGCGACCTCCGGCGTCAATCTGGACGAGGAAGCGGCCAACCTGTTGCGTTATCAGCAAGCGTATCAGGCATCGGCCAAGGTGCTGGAAATCGCCAGCAAGGTATTTGATGAGATTCTCGCTCTGGGCCGATGAGCGTGCAGAGCTAGAAGGAGGGAAGTCATGCGTGTCAGTACCGGAATGATTTTCGATGCGGGAGTATCCAGCATCAATCGGCAAACAGCCTCTCTTCTGCATGTGCAGCAGCAGGTGGCCGCCGGTCGGCGGATTCTCAGGCCCAGCGATGACCCGGTGGCCGCTGCACGGGCACTGGAGGTGACGCAGGCCAGCGATCTCGTCACCCAGTTCAAGCAAAATCAGGACAACGCCTCGGCTGCCCTGGGGCTCGAAGAAACGCAACTGACGAGTGCCATCGACGTGCTGGCGCGGGTTCAGGAGTTGGCGGTTCTGGGCGGCACGACGAGCCTTTCAGCGACCGCGCGAAGGGGTATTGCCACCGAACTGCGCTCGCGTTTTGACGAACTGCTCGGCGTCGCCAATTCCACTGACGCCAATGGGCAGAGCGCCTTTTCCGGATTCATGGGGGCCACCACGCCCTTCGGTGGATCGGTTGATAGCATTCTTGCCGGCAATGAAATCGCGTATATGGGTGACGATGGCCAACGCAAGTTGCAGGTCTCGCCGAACCGTTTCATCGAAGTGAGCGATTCGGGCAACGATGTATTCAAGCGCATCAGGAACGGTAACGGCTATTTCGTCGCCGACTATGCTGCGGGCAATACTGGCACCGGGATCGTCAGTTCCGGTTCGGTCACCAATCCGGCAACATGGAATGCGGCGACCACGAAGAATGTCGCGATCCGATTTACGGTGACAGGGGCTGTGACGACCTAGTCAGGTAGGGCCGCCCGCCTTCGATCTTGGGGCGAGCATCTCTGTCAAGGGCGCTCCCGCAAGCGGGGACAGTTTCTCCATCGCGCCCAGTGCATCGCAGAGCGTGTTCGTCGCGCTGGCCAAGTTGATCGGGACGCTGGAGGCCGCGCCGGGGACGCCGGCCGACGACGCCAAATACATGAATCAAATCGACTTCGCATTGACCAATATCGGTCAGGCGAGCAACAACGTTTTGCGTGTTCGGACCGGGATCGGTGCGCGTATGAATGAACTCGAGTCCCTGGGCAGTTTGAACGACAACCTCAGCCTGCAATATCAGCAGACCTTGTCGAACCTGCAAGACCTCGATTATGCCAAAGCGATTACGGATCTCACGCGCGACCAGACCAACCTGGAGGCAGCGCAGAAGTCCTTCGCCAAGATTTCCCAACTTTCGCTGTTCAACTATCTATGATGCCGTTACCTGCCCGCGAATTGGCGTCCCAGGTACGCAGAGGGAGTTCGCGCCGACTCTTGTTTGCCTCCGTAGTGTCCTGCGCACTCGCGGGCTGCGCCGTAATGGATTACCCGGGCCAGACGAGTCTCAGCGGTGCTTTCCCCGCACAAGGGCCGATCATTCCCAATGCCACGCTGAATCTCACCGATGCGGTACAGATTCCATTGGAAAGGATCGTGACGTGGGGCTTGTACGCCGGCGCCGCCTACCTGATCCTTGATCCACTGGCGCCCAACTGGGAGATCGAACAGGCCGCATTTCCGGATGCCCATTTCCACTTCTCGCTGAAAATGAAGCGCTTCTATGCGGGTGGCGCGGGCGAGTCGCGCGTGGTATTCCACCAGCGTGCCAAGGACCTTATGCGACAGGGCGGTTACGACGGCTATCAGGTGGTGGAGTATTCGGAAGGCATGGAATCGTCAGTACTGGGTTCGCAGCGCGTGTCGCAGGGCGTAATCCGCCTGACCAGAAGCGAGGCCTCGATCAAGGCCAACGCCGCCCTGGTCGAAGCCAAGCGCAACGGCCGCAACTAGAAATTCAGCGCTCTCAGAGCGGACTGCCTGCAGTCCGCATGAGCATGCCCATGGCCTGGAAGCCGCTCGTGAACAGGCCTTCCATGGCTGCCCCGATATAGGGCAGCGACAACATCAGGACCAGAAACCCCAGTGCCAGCGTGACGGGGAAGCCGACCGCGAACAGGTTCAGCTGTTGAGCGATTCGCGCCAGCACGCCCAAGGCAATGTTGGCGATCAGCAGGGCAGTGATCAGCGGGAGCGCCAGCAGAAGTCCAGTTGAGAACAGCGTTGCCGACCAGGCCAGCATCGACGAAAAGGCCTCGGCATGGATTGGGGTCGTACTCACCGGCAAAAGGGTGAAGCTCTCGGTGAGAACGGTAAGCGCCAGCAAATGACCGTTCAGGCTGAGAAATATCAATGCCGTCAGCAGGCCAAGAAATTCGGCGATAACCGGTGTCTGGCCGCCGCTGGTCGGGTCGAAAAATGTGGCAAATCCCAGTCCCATCTGCAAACCGATCAGCTCGCCGGCCACATCGACCGCGGCAAAGGTGATGCGCAGCGCGAAGCCAAGAAGAACGCCGATCAGTATCTGCTCACCAAGGACCACCAGCCCGACCCATGAACTGGCTGGGATGGCCGGCAGAGGGGGGAGCGCCGGTGCGACGGCCAGCGTGATGGCCAGGCCGGCAATCAGCCGTACCCGCACCGGCAATGCGGCATTGTTGAACACGGGGGCGGTCGCAAGCAGTCCCAGAATTCGCGACAGTGGAAAGACGAACAGGGCAAGCCAGGTATCGAGCTGTACCGAACTGATCGAAATCACGTCCTGGCCTCTATCAGCCGATGATGGCGGGGATCGATTCGTAGAGGCGGCGCATGTAGTCGGTCATCATCGTGAGCATCCAGGGGCCGGCGACGATGAGGGTGGCGAAAATGGCGATCAGCTTGGGTACGAAGGAAAGCGTAGCCTCATTGATCTGCGTTGCCGCCTGAAAAATGCTGACAATCAGCCCTGTCACCAGTGCCGCAATGAACAGCGGGGCCGAGATCAACAGTGTAATTTCGACCGCGTTGCGACCGATCTCGATTACGGTAGTGGGTGTCATGGAGTGCCTCTATCCGAAACTCAGCACAAGCGAGCCAATCAGCAAATTCCAGCCATCAACCAGCACAAACAGCATGAGCTTGAACGGCAGGGCGACGATGACGGGCGACATCATCATCATGCCCATCGACATGAGTACCGAGGCCACCACCATGTCAATAATCAGAAATGGTATGAAAACGATAAAGCCGATCTGGAACGCCGTCTTGAGTTCGGAGGTAACGAAGGCCGGGATCAGGACGCGCATCGGTATGTCGTCTGCACTGGCCGGCGCTTGCAGCTTGGCAACTTTGGTGAACGTGGCCAGGTCGGCCTGGCGAACCTGCTTGAGCATGAAGGCGCGCAAGGGCACGGCACCTTTGTCCAGGGCGGTCTGGAAACTGATCTTGTTTTCCGAGAGCGGCAGATAGGCATCGATGTAGATGCGCTCGGTAACGGGGGCCATGATGAAAAGCGTCAGGAAAAGGGCCAGGCCGACAATTACCTGATTGGGCGGCGAGGTCTGTGTGCCCAGCGCGTGGCGCAGTAGCGACAGAACAATGATGATGCGCGTGAAGCTGGTCATCATCAGCAGCATCGCCGGCAGAAAGGTCAGGCCAGTCAGCAGCAGCAGAGTCTGGATCGACAACGACCATTGCGTGCCACCACCGGCGGCGGGGCTGCTGGTGACCGCGGGCAATACCTGTGCGTCGGCCAATAGTGGCGCCAGCAACAGAGCGCAGCCGAGGAGTCTCGCCAGCATCGTCTATCGCTTCTGCGTCAGCTTGCGCAGCCAGTCAGGGAACCCTTCGCCTGACACGGAGGTCGGGCTTGCCGCTTGAGCTGGGGTGGGCTGGCGAGGAACTTCGGCGAGAGCCGAGACGCGACCGGGCGCAACCCCGAGTACCAGCCAGGTACTGCCCACTTCGACAATGACGACGCGTTCACGCGCACCCACCGCGGTTCCCGCAACGACGCGCAGCAATCCCGCATTTTCGCCGCGAGGGGCAACCAGCTTTTTCAGTATCCACAGGCTGCCGACCAGCAGTGCCAGGACGATCGCCAGGCCAAAAAAGAGTTGCCACAGGCTGCCCCCAAGTTCTGTCGTGGGCGCGGCAGAAGACGCGCCCTGAGCGGCCTGTGCAGATGCATCTGCCATGGCGAAAAGCAGCAACGGGGTGGGAATGAAACGAACCATACTCGCAACCGGGGTGACCGGAGTGACCTTATAGGGCGCGAGCTTAGGCTTTCGCCGGCAGCAAAAAACCCCCAAGTAGAGGGGGGAAGGCGGGACTTATCAGCGGTTCAGTTTGCGAATGCGTTCTTGCTGCGTAATGACGTCGGTGAGGCGGATGCCGAACTTTTCGTTGACCACCACTACCTCGCCTTGTGCGATCAGGGTGCCATTGACCAGCACATCCATCGGTTCGCCGGCCATGCCCTCGAGTTCGACTACCGATCCATGTGCCAGCTGCAACAGGTTTCGAATCGATATCTTGGTGCGACCCAACTCCACCGTGAGGTTCACCGGGATGTCGAGGATCATGTCGAAGCCCTGGGGCGCCGCCGTGTTCTCGGTGCCGCCGGAGAACTGCTCGAATATTTCTGCCGGCTTGGCGTCGAGTGCGGCCGTGCCTTCAACCGCGGTCTGTTCGCCCATGGCTGCTGCCCAGTCGTCTTCGGAGACCTGTTCTTCGGTTTCGTTCGTTTCGCTCATTACATACTCCCTGCGTATAAGTGCTTAGGCTTCTTCCTCGGCGACGAAGTGCTCGATCTTGAGTGCGTACTGGCCATTCCGTATCCCGTAGCGACAGTCCAGCACGTGGACACCGTTGACAGCCACAGGGACCATGTCGTCGATCGAGATCGGAATGACGTCCCCGACTTTCATCTCGATAATGTCGCCAAAGGTCACGCTGGTGTTGCCCAGTTTCGCCACCAGTTCGACTTCAGCAGTCTGCAACTGACGCGTCAGGGTGCCAGTCCAGCGCTTGTCAGATGAAGCCTGTTCGCTGTGCATGGTGCTGTACAGCACATCGCGGATTGGCTCGACCATCGAGTACGGCAGGCAGAAGTGCATCTCGGCAGTGGTGCCGGAGAGTTCGATGGTGAAGGTGACCGAAACGATCACCTCGGACGGTGTTGCAATGTTCGCAAACTGAGTGTTCATCTCCGACCGGATGAACTCGAAACTCAGCGGATAAATCGGGGCCCAGGCTCTTTGGTATTCCTCGAAAACGACCCCGAGAATTCCTTGAATAATGCGCTGTTCGGTGGCCGTAAAGTCGCGACCTTCAACCCGGGTATGGAAGCGGCCATCGCCGCCGAACATGTTGTCGACAACGAGAAACACCAGGTTCGGATCAAAAACGATCAAGCCGGTGCCGCGCAGCGGCTTGGCCTGAATCAGGTTCAGATTGGTCGGAACCACCAGGTTGCGGATGAACTCGCTGTACTTCTGCACCTTGATCGGCCCGACCGAAATTTCCGTGCTGCGGTGCATGTAGCTGAACAGCCCGATACGCAAGTAGCGGGCGAAGCGCTCATTGATGAGCTCGAGCGTCGGCATCCTGCCGCGCACAATCCTCTCCTGCCGGCCTAGGTCGTAGTTCTTGACAGACCCGGTGTCGGCTTCGGGTGGAGCTTCATCGGCTTCGCCGGTGACGCCCTTGAGCAGGGCATCTACTTCTTCCTGGGAGAGAAAGTCCTGACTCATTCCGCCGTCCCCGCCGGGCCGCCCCAAGAGGGCCGCAAGTCAACGAACCGGAAGGCGCGAAGCGCCTGAACCATAGTCACACCCCTGTGAAGGGGGGGCGGCGGGGAGGGGCGTTTGTTCATTACTGGATGATGAACGAGGTGAACAGCACGGCCTGGACCGGCGCATCGGGAGCGGCAGCATCTGCGGGTTCCTTGGCTTCGACCTTTTCCTTGCCTCCTTTTCGGGCGACCGGAGGTTCCAGCGTGTTATTGACGGTTTCGCGAATCTCGTTTGACAGCCGCTGTACTCCTTGGGCGGTCACCAATTCGGACGCTTTCTTGGCCAGAAGAATCAGCATGATGCGGTGCTTGAGTTCCGGATCATAGGGCTTGAGCATTTCCAGTGCAGCCGGATCCAGTACCCGCAGCTGGACCTCTGCCTGCAGGTAGGCCTCCTGCTGTTCGGTCTGCAGCTTGACGGTAAATGCCTTGTCAAACTTGTAGAAGGAGGGAGCGGTGTGCTCGGCCTTCTTGTCCTTTTTCTTTGCCTTGGCTTCCTTTGCGGGCTCTTCTCCATCCACAACCTCTTCCACCGGCTTTTTCTTCATCAGAAAATAACCCGCACCGCCTCCGCCGAGCACCAGAACAAGAACGCCGATGGCAATAAAAATGATCAGCTTGCCCTTCTTCTTGGGAGGAGGGGCTTCACCTTCAGTTTCCGTTTTCTTTGCATCCGCCATCAGTTCTCTCCGTGTTCAGCGAGCAGCCGACATAAGACAGGGTTTTGCCGGCGCTTCGACCGCGTTGATTCCGGTCACCTGCCTTCTGCCTGCTGTCCTCTGTCCTCCACTCAAGCAAATACATCTATCATGCTACGCCCGGCGCCGCTTCTTGTAACTGTTTCGCCTCCCGGCAACGGGATGGCTGAAGCATAGCGCACGCTTTCATTCATTCCAAAATCCGGTTCATTTTTCGCAGACGACTGATGGGGCGACTCGGAGCCCACGTGGGCTTGACCCAGGCTGACGCCGGCATCGGCCAGCACTTCGCGCAACCGATGCAGTGAGCTTTCCAGCGCTTCACGGACTGCCGGGTTGGACGACGTAAATATGGCCGTGGCCTGATCACCGTTCATCGTCAGCGAGACCTCGATGCGACCGAGTTGGGGCGGGTTCAGCACCAGATCGGCCTGCTGACGGTTGTTGCCAACCATCCAGGTCAGTTTCTGGCCCATTTCTTCATGCCAGCCAGTTTGCCCCAGAGGTGTGTCGATACGCAGGTTCGGAGTCGACGAGGATCCGCTGCCTGTGCTGGTTGCGCCGGGCGCCATGGCCATGGCGCGCTCCATGAGGGTATGGAAATCACCGGCAGGGAGTTCGGTTGCAATGCTCTCGCCACTCTTGTGGCCAGCATCGGCATTAATTGCCGCATCAAGCGCAATCTTGCCGGGAACCTGGCTTGTTCCGCCGGATTTTGCGGGGCCGGCAGCGGTGAAGGTCTCGTTCCTTGTTTCGCCATCCTGTTTGCGAGGGGTTGTGTCCCTGGCCGTGCCGGGCGCGCTGGGCAGTGCGGCAGCCGGTGTGGTGGGCAGTGCGGCAGCCGGTGCGGTGGGCAGCGCCGCCGCCACAGGTGTGGCCGGCAGCGCCGCAGTGGGTGCAGCGGCCAGAGCTGCCTCGGGTGCCGCAGGTGCGACGGGTAGGGCTGCGGCGGGTGCGGCGGCGAGGGCTGAAAGAATTTGAGTCGGCGGGAGTGAAGCCGTTGCTTCGAGTCCAGGCAACAACGGTTGATCGGGGAGGGGTTTCGTGGCAGCACCGGGGGCCGCTGCTACGCCCGCTGGTTCGGCCAGATTGGCCGCCAGAAGAGGGAAAAGTACTGTTAGATCAAGACTGTTGGGCTTATCCTCGGCATCAGTCTGGGCCTCAGCTGTGGCCGAACCGGCGTTGTTGGCGGTATCCGTGGCGGACGCTTTCTTGTCCGTCCGGGACTTGAGCACTGCGGCGAACGGCGATTCCGTCCCGCCTTCCCGGTCCGCCTTGCCAGTTTCGCCGGCACGACTGGCCGCATCAGTCTGCCCGAGCGCATTGGCATTGCCGGTTCCGCTCGGTGGATGCGTTGGCGTAGCGTTGATCATCAGTTCGGACATGGGTGCTCCCTCGCGGCTTGGGGTTTCATCAGACCGACAAATGCAAGGGATGTGCCACCTCAGCCTTTCCCCTTCTCTTCATGCCGCCGAGCGCCATGTTCGTCACTGACCTTCTGTTCCTGGCGCTGATCCTGGTAGGCAATTCGAGACTGGTGGCGATCCGACAAGGTATCGAAGGCCTTGACCCGGCCCTTCTTGGAGACCCATTCCTGTTGGCCGGCGACCGTCTGCTGTTTTGTATGAGACATGGCCGAGTCTG
>JAPLRA010000376.1 GCA_026399445.1 Sulfuritalea sp. | reverse complement strand
CGGATCTCTTCGGCAACATCGGCGGAAAAATACAGCAGCTGGCGCCGGTCGAAGCGACCGCCGATGCCCTTGAAGCCGGTGTCGTGCGTGGCGCCGGTGAGCATCGCGACGACGTTGGCGATCACCCCGGTGACGCCCGACAGCCGATCCTGGCGAAACTCGACGCGGATGCCGCCGCGTTCCGGGAGGGAATCGGGATACAAACTCGCCAAGCCCTTCAGCGTCATCCAGTAGGCGGCGGCGACCGTCGGGCAGGAGTGGCCGGCCAGCTTGACCGCGTCGATGTAACGGTATTCGATGCGGCCATTCTCGGCGGCGCCGAGAAACTCCGCCAGCGGGTCATACACCGTCAGGCTGCGCACCTCTGAGTAGAAGGGCGGCGTTTGCATCGCGTTACTGTTTCTTTACGAAGTCGATCACGATATTGCCGGGTTCGCGCTGCTGGTAGCTGATCTCGACGGCCTCGCCATAGCGTTGCACGAGCTGGTCGAGCAGCGGCAGGGGATCATGGTCGTTGACGAAACGCATGGTTTCGCCGGCGCGCAAGGCATCCAGCGCACCGAATATGGCGGCATGGCGAAAACGCTTGGCGATGCCACGGGCGTCGAAGGGATAGATCGAATCGGGGGAGAGATGGATGTGCATGGCGTGTTCCGGTTGGTCAGGACGATGCCATTGTGCCCTGCTGGCGCAAACCGGGAATTGATGCAAATCATATATAAATCATTAACTTAAAACCATGCTAATAAAGTAGGTTTTAGTCCCCTCGCAGTCGGGAAGCGCGTCTAAACACCCGTCTCGCGAACCGCAGCAGCTAGACCGTTGCTACAGCACTTTCAGCCGAACAAACCCGGTTGCGTCCGCTGTGCTTGGCCGCATACACGGCACCGTCGGCGCGCTCGATGACGGCCTCGAGCGAGAGATCTTCGGACGGCAGCAGTGTCGTCACGCCGAAGCTGGCTGTTATCTGCAGGGCAGGCTGCGCCGCCAGTCCTGTTTCGATCACCGTGCCCTCCAGCGCGCGACGCAGCTTCTCCGCCACCAGCGCGCCTTCCGTGAGGTTGGCATCGGACAACAGGATCAGGAACTCCTCGCCGCCGAACCGGGCGACCAGGTCGATGGTGCGCAGATGGCTGGAAAGCACATTGGCTACGGCCTTGAGGCAGACGTCGCCGACGATGTGGCCCCAGGTGTCATTGACCTGCTTGAAGTGATCGACATCCACCAGCACCAGCGTGAGCGGCAGCCCGAGGCGCGCCTGGCGCAGGCGTTCCAGTTCATAGCGATCCTGGAACTTGCGCCGGTTGGCCAGGCCGGTGAGCGTGTCATGCAGGGCGATTTGTTCCAGCGCCTGCCGCGCCAACGTGATTTCGGTGACATCGACATCGACGCCACGATAGCCCGTGTAGGCCCCACCCTGATCGAATACCGGCTGCGCACTGGTTGACAGCCAGACCGAGGCGCCGGCCTTGCTTCTCGATTCAACCACCAGGCGCTCTATCGATTCCCGTGCCTGCATCCGTCTGCCCACCTCGCAGTTGTCGCAGTGCGTGGGATCGCACAGGGTGGAGCCGCGCTGCTGGCCGAGCAGATCGCTCTCGGCGAAGCCGAGAATGTGTTCGACGCCCTGCAGATGGGTGTAGTTGCCCGCGGCGTCGGTCTCCCAGATGAAGGTGGGCGAAAAACTGATGGCCGCGCTCATCATGTCTTTCACCCGGCGCAGCGCCTCCTCATCGCGTTTGCGCTCGGTGATGTCGGTATAGATGCTGACCCAGCCGCCCCCGGGCAGGGGTTCGCCGCGAATCTCGAGCGTGGTGCCGTTCGGCCGCTGCCGCTCGAAAACATGCGGCTGCCTGGTTCGCGCCCGCTCACAGACCTGGTCGGCAATCACTTGCGCGCCGCCCTCCTTGTACTCGCCATATTCCCCTCGCTCGGCATTGAACAAAGCGAGGGCACGCAGCGTTGGCAAGCCGTCGGCGAAAAGCGAGTCGGGAAATTCGAGCAGGGTGCGAAAGTTCTGGTTGCACACGACCATCTGTTGCTCGGCGTTGAACATTGTTATTCCGCCCGGCAGGAAATCGATGATGGTTTGCAGCGAGTCCTGATAACCCGCGTTCGGCTTGTCCATGCTGCCTCCGCTGGCCCTATGTCTTTGGTGCAATCATACCCTGCGGTCGGGCCGCGTCGCCGAGTCGCAAGCGCCGACTTTCGGAGATGTCGCAGGCGTCATCGGTTGATCAGGCGTTCCTGCCCTTCTGCCAAAGCACGTCGCCGCCGCCGGCCGCCCTGTTCAGCCAGCGGCCGAGGACGAACAGCAGATCGGAGAGTCGATTCAGGTATTGTCTTCCGGCATCCGACACGGCTTCCTCGGCGGCGAGCGCAACCGTGACGCGTTCGGCGCGCCGGCACACGGTGCGCGCCAGATGGGTCAACGCCGCGGCGCGGCTGCCGCCGGGCAGGATGAATTCCTTGAGCGGCCCCAGGTCGGCGTTGTAGTGGTCGATGGCGGCTTCCAGTCGCGCTGGTTGCGTGGCTTTCAGCAAGGCCGAGCCGGGAATGCAAAGCTCGCCCCCCAGATCAAACAGGTCATGCTGGATGCCGATGAACAGCTCGCGTATATCGGCGGGAAGTTCCTCGCAGAGAATCACCCCGATCAGCGAATTGAGTTCGTCCACGTCGCCCATCGCCGCGACGCGGATAGAGTCCTTGCTCGTGCGCGAACCATCGCCGAGGCCGGTGGTGCCGGCGTCGCCGGTGCGGGTGTAGATTTTCGAAAGACGGTGTCCCATGGCGGCAAGTCGATATGCAGTGCTGATTGAAAGATAAAAAATGTATCCGCCCGGTGGCGGGGCGGACGCTTATGATTGCGCATCTTACCGTTGCCGGCGCGGATCGATCTGTCGCGGCGAGCAAGTCGTCTGTTACCCTCATGACCCCGAATCCGATCCTACGCCGTTTCCTTCCTTTCCTGCGCTGGCTTCCCTACTCGGCGGGCAGTTTCCAGGCCGACTTCCTGGCCGGGCTGACCGTGGCGCTGGTACTCGTGCCGCAGTCGATGGCCTATGCGCAGCTGGCGGGCATGCCGGCCTACTACGGCCTGTATGCCGCTTTCCTGCCGGTGATCGTGGCGGCGCTGTGGGGTTCGTCGAATCAGCTCGGTACCGGCCCGGTGGCCGTGGTCTCGCTGCTGACGGCGTCGGCGTTGACCCCGCTGGCGGCGGCCGGCTCGGACGCTTTCATCGCTCTGGCGATCATGCTGGCGCTGCTGGTCGGCGTGGTTCAGCTGGTGCTCGGGGTGTTCAAACTCGGCGTTATCGTGAACTTTCTTTCCCATCCGGTCATCGTCGGCTTTACCAATGCCGCCGCCATGATCATCGGCCTGTCGCAGGTGAACAAGCTGATCGGTGTACCGATGGGCCGTTCGGAGCACTTCGTCGAGGACATCTGGGGTGTGGCGAAAATGGTGGGAGATACTCACTTGCCAACCCTTGCCATGGGCGCCACAGCGATTGCCATCATGTGGGTGATCCGCAAGAAGGCGCCCAAGCTGCCGGGTGTACTGATTGCCGTCGCGGTGACGACCATCGCGTCGTGGCTGATCGGCTTCGAACGCAACGCCACAGCCACCATCGAGCAAGTGGCGGAACCGGAAGCCCGGGCCCTGCTCACCGAGTTCGTTCGCACCGAAGCCCGCATCAAGGAAATCAGCGACCAGATCGCCACCAGGGCCACCGAACTGAGTCGCCTGCGCAAGGATCGTGGCGAACTGTCTCATGAAGTGGTGACCCTCAAGTACGAGGCGGACCTGCTGCGCGTTCAGGTCAAGGATCGGGAAGACGAGAACCGCCGCCGCAACCGCGCCATTCGCAGCTTCGTCTTCGAGCGTGTTGCGGCGCCCGACGGCCAGGCTCATGAACTGTATGCCGAGGGCAAGGTGCCGGCTGGCAAGGTGGCTGACGGCCATCGCTGGCGGATCGTCCGCGCAGCGCAGGGCAGCATGAAGCTTTCCGGCGGTGGCGAGGTCGTCGGCAAGGTGCCGGAAGGCCTGCCCTCGGTCGGCGTGCCGGCGATGTCGTGGGACATGCTCGGCAGCCTGCTCTCGGCCGCCATCGTCATTTCCCTGGTGGGCTTCATGGAGGCCATTTCCATCGCCAAGGCCATCGCCGCCAAGACCAAACAGAAGATCGACCCGAACCAGGAACTGATCGGACAGGGTCTGGCCAATCTCGTCGGTTGCCTGACTCAATCCTTCCCGGTGTCGGGTTCCTTCTCGCGCTCGGCAGTGAATATCAATGCCGGGGCGAAGACGGGCATGTCCTCGGTGTTCACCGGCCTGTTCGTGCTGCTGACGCTGCTGTTCCTGACGCCGCTGCTCTACCATCTGCCGCAGGCCGTGCTGGCGGCGGTGATCATCATGGCGGTGATCGGCCTCATCAATTTCGAAGCCATCAAGCACGCCTGGAAAGCCAGCAGGCATGACGGCATCGCCGCAGTGGCCACCTTCGTCGCCACCCTGGCATTTGCGCCGCATCTGGATAGCGGCATCATGATTGGCGCCGGCCTGGCCATCGGCCTCTACCTGTACCGCACCATGTCGCCGCGCGTGGCCATTCTCGGCCGTCATGCCGACGGCAGCCTGCGCGATGCCGCCATCAACAACCTGCCGGCCTCGGATTTTGTCACGGCCGTGCGCTTCGACGGCCGGCTCTACTTCGCCAACGTGTCCTTCTTCGAGGATGCGATCCTCGAAGCCGTGGCAGCCAATCCGAAAGCACCCTACCTGCTGGTGGTCGGCAACGGCATCAACGAACTCGACGCCTCCGGCGAGGAAGTGATGCACCATCTGGTCGAGCGGCTGCGCGGCAACGGTGTCACCGTGGTCTTCTCGGGCCTGAAGAAGCAGGTGATCGACGTCATGCGCGCCACCGGCCTGTTCGACTACATCTCGCAGCAGCATATCTTCGCCACCGCCGACATGGCGCTCGCAGCAATCCATGCCTGGGCCGCCGAACGGGGTCAGGACGATTCCGCGAGTTCGCTGCTGCCCCTGCCGGTGAAGCGATTTGGCTGACGCATCGGCGAATGCGGGGCGGCGGCTCGGTATCAAGGCCCGCTGATAGAATTCCCCCCCAACATGACCAGCCTCCTGCCCATCGACATCCTGCTGATTGCCGCCTGCGCCTGGTTGGCGATCGGCCTGTTG
>JAPLRA010000496.1 GCA_026399445.1 Sulfuritalea sp. | reverse complement strand
TGCCTCAAGGCCCTTGCCGAGTTCCGTAGTGCCGTGCATGGGCAGGATGGTTTGCCGGCCGTTCAGAAAAACCTTCAGATGAGATCCTTTGGCCGGCAGGAAAGTGGCGCCTTGCTGCTCAAGCCATTTCTTCATCTGCTTCGAATTCATACCGAATATATTAAACACTTCTGTTGTGTTTATCAAGAGGCTCAGGCATGACCCAAGCCCTCACGCTCCGCCTGCAAGCCACGCTCGACCTCCTCAAGCGCTACGCCATCATCTTCAGCCACGTCTGGAAAATCCGCAAAGACCTCGACCCGCCGCACCGGCTGCCGCACGAGACGCAGTTCCTGCCCGCCGCGCTCGAACTGCAGGAAACCCCGGTCTCCGCCGCGCCGCGTATCGTCGCCTGGCTGCTGATGAGCTTTGCGCTCATCGCCTTGCTGTGGGCCATTTTCGGCAAGATCGACGTGGTCGCCACGGCGCAAGGAAAGATAGTGCCCAATGAAGGCAGCAAACTGATCCAGTCGATCGAGACCGCTGCCGTCAAGGCCATCCATGTCGTCGACGGTCAGGCGGTCCGGGCCGGCCAGGTACTGGTCGAACTCGATGCCACCATGGCCCGGGCCGACAGTACGCGCACCGCCAACGACCTCACCACGGCCAAACTGCAAGCCGCCCGCGCTCGCGGCCTGCTGGCGGCGCTGACCAGCGGCAAGACGCCGCGCATCGAAGCGCCATCGGGCGTCGACGCAGGTATTGGAATTGAGCGCATCGCGCAGGAGCAGCGCATCCTCGACGGCCAGCACGGCGAATACCAGGCTCGCGTTTCGCGCATCGATGCCGAAATCGCCAAGCGCGAAGCCGAGCGGCGCTCCACCCAGGAGATCGTCAAGAAGCTGGAGCAAACCGCGCCCATCGCTCGCCAGCGCGCCGAAGACTTCAAGGGTCTGGTGGAAAAGAACTTCATCTCCAAGCACGGCTATCTCGAAAAGGAACAGGCCCGCATCGAGCAGGAAGCCGATCTCGAAACGCAGCGCAGCCGCCTCAAGGAGCTCGCCGCCGCGATTGACGAAGCCAGGGGCCAGCGCAATTCCGCCGTTGCCGAAACCCGCCGCCTGGCGCTCGACACCCTGAACGAAGCCGAACAGAAAGCCACCGGCTTCGGCCAAGAACTGGTCAAGTCCGACACCCGCGGAAAACTCATGACCCTCACCGCGCCGGTCGATGGCACCGTGCAGCAACTGGCGGTGCGCACCGTCGGCGGCGTCGTCACCCCGGCCCAAGCCTTGATGGTCATCGTGCCGAAAGACGACGCGCTGGAAGTCGAAGCCTTCCTCGAGAACAAGGACATCGGCTTCGTCAATGCCGGGCAGATCGCCGAAGTCAAGATCGAGACCTTCCCCTTCACCAAGTACGGCACCATCCCCGCCAGCCTGGTCCACGTCTCGCGAGACGCCATCAACGACGAAAAGCGCGGCCCGATCTACTCCACCCGCGCCCGCCTGCAGCGCGCCACCATGCAGGTGGAAGACAAGACCGTGAATCTCTCCGCCGGCATGGCGGTGCGCGTGGAAATCAAGACCGGCAAGCGAAGGGTGATCGAGTATTTCCTGAGTCCGCTGCTGCAGTACGGCAGCGAGAGTTTGAGGGAGCGGTGATGCAGATGATGCGGATGAACAAGGGTCGGAAGGGAGTGAAAGAAATGAACCACACAAAAAGTCGGCGCTGGCGGGACGGCGTGCAGGGCTTGCGGGCTACTAACGATTTGGCAT
>JAPLRA010000136.1 GCA_026399445.1 Sulfuritalea sp. | reverse complement strand
ATACCCTGATCGCGGGGTTTCTCGCCGCGCTCGGGTTCGGCGGCGGCTTCGCCATCAATTTGGCGTTCTCGCAGTGCGTCGGACTCAGCATCCTGGCTCTGATTCAGCTGGTTTTGCGCCTGCCCTTGCGCGGCATGGCGCGCTGGGTCGCTGTCGCGGTCGGGATTGCGGCGGGCGCAACGATGGGCGGCATGCTGGGAAGGTTGCTGACCGGCGTGGGTGCCTCGCCCGACGGCTCGCACGAATCGCAGTCGCTGCTGATCGGCTTGGTGTTCGGCGGCATCGCAGCCGGATTCTTCTGGTTGCGCGAACGCAACGCGACGCTCGAAAGCGATCTGCGGGTCCGCGAATTGGCACGGCTGGAAGCCGAAAAGCAGAGCCTGACGGCTCAGTTGCGCATGTTGCAGGCGCAGATCGAGCCGCACTTTCTCTTCAATTCATTGGCCAACGTTTCCGCGCTGATCGAAGCCGATCCGAAACTGGCTGCACAGTTGCTGGATGCGCTGATCCGCTATCTGCGTTCAAGCCTGACGCGGACACGGGCGGAGGGGGGCACGCTGGGCGATGAAGTGGCCTTGCTGACGGCATATCTCGATGTGCTGAAAATTCGCATGGGCGATCGCCTCGGCTACAGTTTCGAGGTCGCGCCGGAATTGCTGGCGGCGCCGTTTCCGCCCATGCTGCTGCAGCCCCTGGTGGAAAATGCCATTCGCCACGGCCTGGAGCCCAAGGTATCGGGTGGGCACATTGCGGTCTCGGCACGCAAGGAGGGTGAGCGATTGCAGATTTCGGTGGTTGACGACGGTCTCGGTTTTGGCGAGACGCCCGGGAACGGCATCGGCGTTGGCAATGTACGAGATCGTCTCGCTGCGCTCTATGGGCCGACGGCGCGCCTTGAACTCAGCTCAAAAGTCGGCGCTGGCGTTACGGCGACGATGAGCCTGCCGGTCGGGGTTGCGCCATGAAGGCGGTCATCGCCGACGACGAGCCGCTGCTGGCGAAGCATCTCCAGGCTCGGCTGGCGGCTCTGTGGCCGCAACTGGAGATTGCCGGTGTCGCCGCCAACGGCATCGAAGCGCGGGACATGATCGAGGACCTGCGGCCCGACATCGCGTTTCTCGACATACGCATGCCCGGACTGACCGGTTTGGAAGTGGTGCAAACGCTGTCGCCGGAAGCGCGACGCGCCTGTCGGGTGGTGTTCGTCACGGCCTATGACGAATTCGCGGTGCAGGCCTTCGAGCGCGAAGCGGTGGACTACCTGCTCAAGCCGGTTGCCGATGACCGGCTGCAGGGCGCCATCGAGCGTCTGCAACGCGCGGCGCCTGCACCCTTCGTTACGCAGTCCGATGATCTGCTGCAGCGTTTGCAGGCGCTGCTGCCGAAGCCTGCTGAGCATCTGCGCTGGGTGCGCGCGTCCGTCGGCAACGATGTGCGGCTGGTGGCGACCGACGAGATCTGCTACTTTCAGGCGACCGACAAATACACCGCGGTGTTCACGCCGGACGCCGAACTCCTGATCCGCACCTCGATCAAGGAGCTGCTCGAACAGCTCGATCCGGAGCAGTTCTGGCAGGTGCATCGCGGCACGCTGGTCAATGTGAAGCAGATCGTTTCTGCACGCCATGATGCGCTCGGCCGCGTCAGTTTGAAACTGCGGGACCGCAAGGAAGCCGTGGCCGTGAGTCGCGGCCACGCACACCTGTTCAGGCAGATGTAGCGAGGATTTCGGCCGCGACCTCGTCGAGCGCGGCGGCATCGAGCCGGTCCGTGGCGTAGCGCTTCGCGGCTGCAAACGAGTTGTAGTTGGAGGCCTGCGAACGCTCGTAAAGCGGGTCGTAGTGCAGCGTCAGCAGTTCTTCGACCAGTGACGGGAAGTCCTTCACGGCGATCAGTGCCTGCCAGCGCTCCAGCGTCTCGTTGCTTTGCAGACCCTTGAGGTGACCGAGCCGCTCGATCAACCAGGCAGGGTCGGCGATGGCGTAGTCGTAGTCGTGCAGCAGGAAGTCGACGCGGGCCGGCAGCGAGGCGTCGATGCGCAGCCCGGGGGCACCGCGGATGGCTTCCAGCAGGGCGTCTGGCACTTGCAGGCGGCCGATCTTGCGGCTCTCGGCCTCGACGAAGACTGGCTGCGCCAGGTCGAGCGCAGACAGCGCCGCGAACAGTTGTGTCTCGAAGCCTTTTTGCGCGGGCTGCGGCTGGCCAGGCAGGTTGCCCAGCACCGAACCCTTGTGCGCGGCGAGTTCTTCGAGATGCAATATCTGCCCGCCGCGTGTCGCCAGGGCTTCCAGCAGGCGGCTCTTGCCGCTGCCGGTGGCGCCGGTGACCACGCGGAATTTCACTCGCGGCGGCAGCAACGCCAGTTGCTCGATGACATGCTGGCGCCAGCTCTTGTAGCCGCCCTGGACGCGATGCGCATCCCAGCCGATCTCGCGCAGGATGTGGCTGAAGGCGCCGCTGCGCTGACCGCCGCGCCAGCAATACACCAGCGGCCGCCAGTTCTTTGGCTTGTCGAGCATGTGCTCTTCGATATGGCGCGCAACGTTCTTCGCCACCAGCGCGGCGCCGAGTTTCTTGGCTTCGAACACCGATACCTGTTTGTAGAGCGTGCCGACCCGGGCGCGCTCCTCGTCGTTCAGCACCGGCATGCTGACCGCGCCGGGCAGATGGTCCTCGGCGAATTCGGCCGGCGCGCGGGCATCGATGAGAGTGTCGAATTCGGCGAGCTGTGCTACCGTCGCCACTCCCTTGTGCAGTTTTTCAGACATGAGAGTTCAATTCAGCAGCGGCTTCAGCGCTTTCCAGACGTGATCGAGAATCTTAGGCTGCGCGGCGGCGGTCGGATGCAGGCCGTCGGCCTGGTAGGCATTCTGATCGAGGGCAATGGGTTCCAGCAGAAAAGGCAGCAAACGGACTTTTTCGCGCTTGGCGAGGTCGCGGAAGGCGGCATCGAATTCCTGGGTGTATTTCTGCCCGTAGTTGGGCGGCAGGCGCATTCCGACCAACAGTACGCGCACTCCCTGCTGCCGGGCGTGGGCAAGCATGAAGGCCAGATTGTCTTTCATCGAGCTTACCGGCAGGCCGCGCAAGCCGTCGTTGGCGCCAAGTGCGAGAATGACGACCGTGGGCCTGAAATGGGTCATCGTCGCGACGAAGCGGGCGCGCCCACCGGCGGTGGTTTCGCCGCTGATGCTGGCGT
>JAPLRA010000466.1 GCA_026399445.1 Sulfuritalea sp. | reverse complement strand
TCTCTTGCCATCGAACTGGAATGGCCCGATCCCGAAAGCGATTCGCGCCGCCGCGCAATCCGTCTCGCGCCAATTGGGCTGGCGCGCCCCTGCTGCCGGTGAAGGCAAATGATGGCTTCCATGATTGATTTTTCTGCTCTTGCGTAGCCATGGCCGGCTTCTTTGACAAACTGTTGGGCAAGGGCAAGGAGACTGCTCCCGGACTGGCGGCACCGGCGAACAAGAAACATGGCAAGGTCGCCGACCCGCCGGCAGCGGCGCAACCCGAAGCGCAGTCATTTGTTTGCCGCGAGCCTGTACTCGACCGGGACAAGCGAATCTCGGGCTACCAATTCAGCCTGCCTGAAGAAATTGAACAGCGCCTGGAGACCGACTTCGAGTTTCTGCAGAAGATCTACGACGACGCGATTCTGCGCAGCCTGACGTCGCTCGGAGACGGAGCACTGCTGGGGCCCAGACTGGCCTTTGTCCGCTTGTCGCCGAATTCCCTGGACAACTCGCGCCTGCAGGAGTTGCCGCGGGAAAATACCGTGCTGATGCTCGCGCCGGTGCATCAGACTTTCGAGGCCGAGCGCATCCTGCGCCAGCTCGACGTTCTGCGCCAAGCGGGTTTTTCCTACGGCTGGCTGCTGCGCCAGAACCAGGTCGCCCGGTTTCCCCAGTTGCCGATCCTGGCCGCAAGCGCCGATTATGTTCAGATCGATGCGACGGGCTTCGACGGAATGGGTGTCAGGCTGCTGATGAAGGCGCTGACGGCAGCGCGCTCAGCAAAACTTCCCAAACTGCGCCTGATCGCCGGGGGCCTGGATGCGGTCGACGAGTTTGATTCATTCTTTCAGGCTGACTTTGATTTTTTCCTCGGCCAGTTCGTCACCCGCAGGGAAAGCTGGCATCCGCCCACGAGCAAGATCAATCGCCTCCAGGTCATCAAGCTCCTCAACCTGTTGGGCAGCGAAGCCGAGATTGGAGTGATCGCGGAGCAGTTCAGGCACGACCCGGTGCTTGCCTTCAAACTGCTGCGCTATATCAATTCGGCGGCCATGGCATTGCGCTCTCCCGTGGTGAACATGGACAAGGCGCTGATACTGCTCGGGCGGGAAAAGATCTACCGCTGGCTATCCCTGTTGTTGTTCGACTTCAAGGCGCCCGGCCATGAAGAGAGAGTCCTGACCGAACAGGCCCTGTCGCGCGCCCATTTCCTTGAAAATCTGGCTGGCCAGGGCAGCATGCCGGCGCAAACGGATGCGCTGTTCATACTCGGGTTGTTCTCCCTGCTCGACCAGCTCATGGGCCAGACGATGGCCGAGTTGCTGGTGCAAGCCAAATTGCCCAAGGCGGTGCATGACGCTCTGGTCGGTCAGCAGGGCCCCTATCGCAATGCATTGCTGCTGGCGATTGCGGCCGAAGGCCAGTCACCCCACGAGTTGGAACAGCAGGCGGCGCTGTGCGGCCTTGATGCACTTCAAGTCTCCCAATGCGTCGTCAAATCGCTGGCATGGGCGCATGAAATCTCCTCCCTGGACGCGGGCTAACCGGGCCGTCGCTTCCGACATCCCCGGAACGGCAACGGGCAGGCCTCAGCGCAATACCGGCTCTGCCAGCGCCACCGCATCGGCGGACCGGTAATTGTTGATCCGCATGGCGATCCTTTCGACTTCCTTCGACCACGGATCCTTGCCGAGGCGATTCGAGTAATCCAGAAGCGAATCGACGATCTCGGTGTCACTCCATCCCTGTCGGGCCAGCAAAGCAAGCGCGATGATGTCCGCCTCCTTGCGCTGCTCCGGAATCTTGCCCGATGCCATCAGGTCCTTGCCGAATGCGCCTGCGGTCGACGAAGCGATGAAGGCCACGCCGCGAGCAAGATTGGCGGGGGCAAGCACGAGTTGGGCGATGAGCGAGGAGATGATGGTCGCCGCGGATGTTTCATCATGATGTCGGGCGATGACATGCCCCATTTCCCTGGCGATCAGGTAGGCCAGCGTCTCCTCATCGATCCGGGCCCTGCGCACTCCGCGATAGATGACGATGGTACCCGAGGTGTCCGACGAACTGCCGGCCTCGATCTTTTCGGCGACAACGAAGTCGAAGCGCGGAATGCGCTCCTTCAGATCGGGGTAGGTTTCGTACGCGGCAGTGGCGAGGCGCGTGCCGAGCCGCGCGACCTGGCGCTCAAAACCCTTGTCCACCTGACACTGAACACCCTCGCAGGAGGTCCCCACCGCCGACAGGGAAGCAAGCGTCAGGTTGAGGTCGATCGAGGAATACAGCGCACTGATCGGCTCCGGGACTCCCAACTGCGACCGCCCGCCGGGCGCGGTACTGGCACAGGCGCTTAGCAACGCGGTGGCAACAAATGGCAACAAAAGGCTGGCGATGCGGTGTGGCGTGCAGTTCATGATCAAGATCCGTTGTTCGGGTTGATCGATTTATAGCGGCAGCGGATTTTCATCGCTACTGTCGCTGCAGCCCGACAGGGGCTGCGCGGCGCTTCTCGGCCTCGGCAATTCCGTTGCGAACCGAAACCGCCAGATCCGAATCGGCGGGAACCGTTTCGATGGCCTTGTTCCAGTAACGCAGCGCGCTAACGAAGTCGCCGCGCCGGAAGGCCTCGGTTCCCGCCAGCGCCAAAGCCTTGGGATGCGCCGGATCGATAGCGATCGCCCTCTGGACCAGCCGCACCGGCTCTCCCCCGAAGCTGCCGGACTGGGTCATCGCTACAACATCGGCATAGTCCGCCAGCAGGCCGGCGTCTGCCGGAAGCAAAGCCACGGCCTTGCCGTAGGCACCGGCCGCGTCACCAAAGCGACCCAGCGCAGCGTACGACTTTGCCAGCATCTGCCAGCCCGGACCGTTGTCGGGTTCCTTTTGCAGGCGCGCGGCGAGCCGATCGACCATTGCCTGCACGTCAGGCGCCTGCGCGTTGGCAGGCCCATTTGCCAACGCGGGCGCAGCGTGGGACGCGACGGGCTGCGCAAGCGGCTTTTCGGTGCCGCGCACGGCAAGATACAGCGAGGACAGCGTCACAAACGCCGCCAGGCCGACCAGCGTCATGAGGCGACGCGAATCGGTCGCGGCGGGCAATGGGCGGACCTCGTAATCGACCGGGGTCGTCGGGATGGCGTCGTTCGCAAAGGCGCGGTTCATGGTCTTTCTCCTAGTGTAGTGTTGCATTCTGTTTAGAACTTAAGCGGCTGTTGGCGCGAATGACCTTCTGCAGGATGTCGCGAGCGCTCTTGGTCCAGATGAACGGCTTGGGTTTGGTGTTGTGGTGAGCGATGTACTCATCGATGGCG
>JAPLRA010000113.1 GCA_026399445.1 Sulfuritalea sp. | reverse complement strand
GGTTTCCTTGTAAAACATCATCTGATCGGCATCCTGCGGCACGTAGTTCTGGCCGTCCTGGTTCCAGATGCCGATCTGGCGGAAGAGGCCCTCCATGCCGAAGGTACGCGACTCGTCGACCACGATCGGTACCACACGCTTGCCGATGATCTTGTCCTTCAACATCACGTTGAGTCCGCGCACGAATGACATCGTGGTGGAAAACTCGCGGCCTTCGCCACCCGCTTTCAACAGGGCGTCGAACGCCGACAGCGGCGGCACCGGTAGCGGCTCCGCCTTGCGCCGGCGCGACGGCAGGTAGCCGCCCAGCGCCATGCGCCGCTCGCGCATGTAGTCGAGCTCCTTCGAGCCTTCTTCGAGCTTGATGTAAGGCAGCTTCTCGAGGTCGGCATCCTTGACCGGCAGCTTGAAGCGGTCGCGGAAGGCCTTGACCGAGGTGGTGCCCATCTTCTTCTGCTGGTGCGTGATGTTCTGCGCCTCACCGGCTTCGCCCATGCCGTAACCCTTGATCGTCTTGGCCAGGATCACCGTCGGCTGGCCCTTGTGCGCCACCGCTGCCGCATAGGCCGCGTAGACCTTGTGCGGATCGTGACCGCCCCGGTTGAGGCGCCAGATGTCGTCGTCAGACCAGGTCGACACCATCTTCAGCAGCTCCGGATACTTGCCGAAGAAGTGCTCGCGCACATAGGCGCCGTCGCGCGCCTTGAAGGTCTGGTAGTCGCCATCGACGCATTCCATCATGCGTTTTTGCAGAAGCCCGGTCTTGTCCTGCGCCAGCAGCGGATCCCAGTAGCTGCCCCAGATCACCTTGATTACGTTCCAGCCGGCGCCACGAAAGTCGGATTCCATTTCCTGGATGATCTTGCCGTTGCCACGCACCGGGCCGTCCAGCCGCTGCAGATTGCAATTGATGACGAAAATCAGGTTGTCCAGACGTTCGCGCCCGGCCATGCTGATGGCGCCTTTCGATTCCGGCTCGTCCATCTCGCCGTCGCCCATGAAGGCCCACACCTTGCGGCTGTCGGTGGGGATCAGCTCGCGATGCTGGAGATACTTCATGAAACGCGCATGGTAGATCGCCTGCAGCGGCCCGAGGCCCATCGATACGGTCGGGAACTGCCAGAAGTCCGGCATCAGCCACGGGTGCGGATAGCTCGACAAGCCCTTGCCATCAACCTCGCGACGGAAATTGTCCATCTGCTCTTCGGTCAGGCGGCCGAGCATGAAGGCGCGCGCATAAGTGCCTGGCGCCGAATGGCCCTGCGACAGCACCAGATCGCCACCGTGATTTTCGGAGGGCGCATGCCAGAAGTGATTGAAGCCGATGTCATAGAGCGTCGCGGCCGACGCATAGCTGGCGATGTGCCCGCCGAGGCCGGAGTCGTCCTTGTTGGCCCGCAACACCATGACCATGGCATTCCAGCGCGCATAGTCGCGAATCTTCTGTTCCAGCTCGTAGTCGCCCGGCGTTACCGGCTGCTGATCGGCGGGAATGCTGTTGATGTATTCGGTGTTGGCGCTGTAGGGCAGGTTGATGCCCGTCTGGTGGCCCAGTGCGATGAGTTGTTCGAGCAGGAAATGCGCGCGTTCGGGGCCTTCATGGGCGATCACGGCCTCCAGTGCATCGAGCCATTCGCGGGTTTCCTGCGGATCGGCGTCGGATGACGCGGGTTGGGGCGCAGCTGACATGACATCTCCTCGTCTTAGAGTTATTGAGGTTGGCCGAACGCGGTCCCGACCAACTTCTTCGTCACAGGATAGACCGAGTTCACGCTTCGGCTCGCCATGAATGTTTCGCATTGTAAAATACCTATTCACAATGCGCAATACGTGTTTACCCCAATACGCAGGATCGGGACGAGCCTTCCGCTTCCGCCCGCCGCCGGATGGCTATTGGCCGGGTGGGCCTGAAGCCTCCATTACGCACTGGACCAGTTCGGCGAGCGAACGGACTTCCATCTTGTCCATGACGCGGGCACGATGCACCTCGACCGTCTTGATGCTGATACCGAGGTCATCGGCAATCTGCTTGTTGAGCCTGCCTGCCGCCATC
>JAPLRA010000133.1 GCA_026399445.1 Sulfuritalea sp. | reverse complement strand
GGCCGTTGAGTCCTGGCTCGGCTTCGGTCTTGTAGCACCAGTCGGTGCGCGGATTGTTGATGCACTTGAGGTAGCCGATCGGGATGTGGATCCAGATCCAGTCATCCTTGCCGCCGGCTTCGAGGAGCAACACTGTTACGTCGGGATCGGCCGAGAGGCGGTTGGCCAGCACGCAGCCCGCTGTGCCGCCGCCGGCGATGACGTAATCGAATTCGCCGAAATCCTTGAACTGCGTCACTTGTTCACCGGCATGACGAACTCGGGGCCCTTCGACTCCGAACCGGGCCAGCGTTGCATGATGGCCTTGTAGCGCGAATAGAAGCGCACGCCTTCCTCGCCGTAAATATGGTGGTCGCCGAACAGGCTGGCCTTCCAGCCGCCGAAGGAATGCCAGGCCATCGGCACCGGAATCGGCACGTTGATGCCGATCATGCCAACCTCGATCTTCTGCACGAAGGCCTGCGCCGTGCCGCCGTCACGGGTGAAGCAGGCGACGCCGTTGGCGAAGGTGTGACGGTTGATCAACTCGACTGCGGCGGCGAAGGTCGGCACGCGCACCACACACAGCACCGGGCCGAAGATTTCCTCCTGATAGATGCTCATCGCAGGCGTGACGTTGTCGAACAGCGTCGGGTTGATGAAGAAGCCCTGCGCCAATTCGCCGGTGAGCCCCTGGCGGCCATCGAGCACCAGCTTTGCGCCTTCCTGCACGCCGGCAGCGATGTAGCCGGCCACCTTGTCGCGATGGACGGCGGTCACCAGCGGCCCCATGTCCACATTCGCCGTATCGCCAGCGCCGACTTTCAGTTTCTTTGCGCGCTCGAGGACGCGCGCCACCAGATCGTCGGCGCAATTGCCGACCGCCACCGCCACCGAGATCGCCATGCAGCGCTCGCCGGCCGAGCCGTAGGCGGCGCCGATCAAGGCATCGGCCGCGCCGTCGAGGTCGGCGTCGGGCATCACCACCATGTGATTCTTGGCGCCGCCCAGCGCCTGAACGCGCTTGCCGTGGGCAATGCCGGTCTGCTGGATGTATTTGGCGATCGGTGTCGATCCTACGAAGGACACCGCCTGCACGTCCGGATGTTCGAGCAGGGCGTCGACCGCTTCCTTGTCGCCCTGTACCACACTGAATGCGCCGGCCGGCAGCCCGGCTTCGCGCAGCAATTCGGCCGCCAGCATCGACGGCGAGGGATCGCGCTCCGAGGGTTTCAGGACGAAGGTGTTGCCGCAGGCCAGCGCCATCGGCGCCATCCACATCGGCACCATGAAGGGAAAGTTGAAGGGCGTGATGCCCGCCGTCACACCGAGCGGCATGCGCTGGTTCCAGTGATCGATGCCGCCGCCGATGCCGTGCGAATGCTGGCCCTTGAGCAGTTGCGGGATGCCGCAGGCGAACTCGATGACTTCCAGCCCGCGCTGCACCTCGCCCAGCGCGTCGGGCAGGGTCTTGCCATGCTCGGCGCTGAGCAGCCGGGCGAGGTCGCCGGAATACTGGTCGACCAGGTCGCGGAACTTGAACATGACGCGGGCGCGACGTTGCGGGGCGGCGGTCCCCCAGTCGGCGAAGGCCGCGCGTGCCGCCGCCACGGCGCGATCGACATCGGCACGGGACGCCAGCGCGATCTGCCTTGCCACCCGGCCCTGCGCCGGATTG
>JAPLRA010000062.1 GCA_026399445.1 Sulfuritalea sp. | reverse complement strand
CGGCGCCGCCTGGCACGAAAGGCGAGGCCGTCAGAAGGATGGCAGCGGGCGGCAGCAGCCAGAAGCTCCAGTTGTTCATCCGCGCGAACGCCATGTCGGGCGCCCCGATCATCAGCGGGATCATCCAGTTGGCGAAGCCGACAAAGGCCGGCATGATCGCGCCGAACACCATGATCAGCGCGTGCAGCGTCAGCATCTGGTTATAGAACTCGGGGGATACGTACTGCAGTCCCGGGGACAGCAGCTCGGCGCGAATGACCAGCGACATCGCATCCCACCAGGAACATGGCGAAGCTGAACCACAGGTACATCGTTCCGATGTCCTTGTGGTTGGTCGTGGTTATCCAGCGCATCAGCCCGGTCGGACCGTGGTCATGGCTGTCGTGATCCGGATTGCCGGCATGTCCGGCGGCTTGGGTAGCTTGCATAATCAGATTCTCCTGAAGGCCGGTGGCGCGATCACTTGCCGCGAAGTGCCTTGACCTCGACGGGTTGGATTACCTCGCCGAGCTTGTTGGTCCATGCGTTCCGTTCGTAGGCTACAACGGCCGCGATATCGGTATCACTCAACTGGGCGCCGAAGGCTGCCATTGCGGTACCCGGCTTGCCCTTGAGGACGATGTCGAGGTGAGCAGCCTTCGGCCCTTTGGCGATCTTCGAACCATCGAGCGCCGGGAACGCGGGCGGCAATCCCGCTCCGTTCGGCTGGTGACAGGCGGCACAATTGGCAGCATAGACTTTCTCGCCGCGAGCCATCAACTCATCCAGTTTCCAGACCTTGGCGGGATCGTCCGCAGCGGCGGCCATTTCCTTCTTTTGTGCCGCGACCCAGGCCGCGTATTTCTCGGCGGATACCACCTCGACCACCACCGGCATGAAGCCGTGGTCCTTGCCGCAGAGTTCGGAGCACTGACCGCGGTAAGTGCCCTCCTTCTCGGCACGGAACCAGGTGTCGCGCAGGAAGCCGGGGACTGCGTCGGCCTTGACTGCAAAGGCCGGCACCGACCAGTTGTGAATCACGTCGGTTGCCGTAAGCAGCATGCGCACCTTCTTGCCGACGGGGACCACCATGGGGCGATCGACCTCCAGCAAATAGTGCTCGCCCTTGGGCGCCTTGTTTTCGATCTGCTCACGCGGCGTGGACATCACGCTCATGTACTTGACCCCGGCAGCATCGCCGGTGACGTATTCGTAACCCCACTTCCACTGATAGCCGGTGGCCTTGATCGTCAGATCGGGCTGCGAGCTGTCGCGCATTTCCACCAGGGTAGACGTGGCCGGGAAGGCGATGGCGATCAGAATCAGTGTCGGCACCACGGTCCAGACAATTTCCACGGTCGTGTTGTCATGAAAATCGGCCGCCTTGTGTCCCTTGGACTTGCGATGAAAAATGATGGACCAGGTGACGACGGCAAAGACGCCGACGAAAATGATGAAAATGACCCAGGTCAGGAGCGTGTGCAGGTCGTAGACGCGCCGGGCCAGAGCGGTAACGGGCATCTGCAGATTGAGTTCCCAGGCGGCGTTCGCAGCGTTGCTGAATACGCCAAGCAACCCCGCCACCATGAGCTCCGCAGGACCGCCGGGCAAACGATTGGCGTCGCCATTGTTGTTTGAGTGTCGTGCCATCTCTCCCCCTCCGCGCCAGCTTCGCACCACGCGGCACAGCGTTGGTGCGATTCTCTGGCGTGTTCGAATACTTGCCAAAATGGGTCCGTGCGAACCCCGTTCCTGTTGCTCAACAGGCGCGAAGGTTAACACAGTCCAATTGATATAGATCAATTTAGATGTAGAAATTATTGGTATGAACGGTCTGCACTGCAAAGCCGGCCGGAGTGCCTCAAGATCTCTGCCAGACTTTCCCCCGCCGATGCCCTTCCCGAAGGGCATCGGATGCCCAGGGCATGACCTCTGCCGCGACAGAACTAGATCGCTAGCGCAGCCAGAAGTCGATCATGAACCCCGCCAAAGCCGCCATTGCTCATCACCAGCACATGATCCCCGGCGTGGGCGGCGGCGGCCACTGCCGCGACCAGAGCGGCCAGATCATCGAAGACCCGCACCCGATCGCCTAGCGGCGCCAAGGCCGCAGTCGCGTCCCAACCTAGCTTGTTCGCGTAACAGAACACCGCATCAGCCTCCACCAGGCTGCCCGGCAATTGCTCGTTCATCACGCCAAGTTTCATGGTGTTGGAACGCGGCTCCAGCACCGCCAGAATTCGCGCAGACCCGAGCTTCTGGCGCAAGCCTTCCAGCGTGACCCGGATCGCCGTCGGGTGGTGGGCGAAATCGTCGAGAACAGTAACCCCGCGCACGGTGCCGCGCGTCTCCAGTCGACGCTTGATGCCGCTGAAACTTTCCAGCGCCTGAAGGCCGACCGCTACCGGCACGCCGGCATGCCTGGCGGCGGCCAAAGCTGCCACCGCGTTGGCCCGGTTGTGGGCGCCCGCGAGGTCGAAACGATTGACCCGTCCCTGGGGCTTGCCGGCAAGGCTCACGTCGAAACCACCCGAGTCCCCTGCTTCACCGGCCTGCCAGCCCTCCGCCCCGTTGAACCATTCGACGGGAGTCCAGCAACCACGGGAGAGCACGCGCTTGAGCGAGGCCTCCTGCGCATTCGCTACGATCAGGCCATTACTTGGCAATGTTCTCACCAAATGATGGAACTGCGTCTCGATGGCAGCAAGATCGCCGAAGATGTCAGCATGATCGAACTCAAGGTTGTTCAGGATCGCGGTGCGTGGCTGGTAATGCACGAACTTCGAACGCTTGTCACAGAAGGCGGTGTCGTACTCGTCGGCCTCGATGACAAAGAAGGGCGAGTCGGTAAGCCGCGCCGATACGCCGAAGCCCTGAGGTACGCCACCCACCAGGAAGGAAGGACTCAATCCTGCCTCCTCGAGAATCCATGCCAGCAGGGACGTCGTGGTCGTCTTGCCGTGCGTACCGGCCACCCCCAGCACCCAGCGACCGCGCAGGATGTTCTCGGCGAGCCATTGCGGGCCGGAAACAAAGGGCAGGTTGCGGTCAAGAATCGACTCGAGCAACGGATTGCCGCGCGAAATCGCGTTGCCGATCACGAACAGGTCAGGGTTCAGCGCGATCTGGTCGGCGCCATAGCCCTCCACCAGATCGACGCCCTGCTCGCCGAGCTGCGTGCTCATCGGCGGATAGACGTTGGCATCGCAGCCGGTGACGCGTTGCCCCGCAGCACGCGCGAGCAGGGCAATGCCCCCCATGAAGGTGCCGCAGATGCCAAGGATGTGGATATGCATGGCCGCGCTTTGCCTTGAATAGTGGAATAATGAGGCGAATTCTATCCCGCCAGGGGATACCGCCCGTCACCCTGCCGCTGCGGACACAACCGCTCGCCACATTTGCCAAAGCACCATGCCACGCCGCAAGCTTGCCCCTTCCGCATCCGGCAGTCACCTGCGCCGAGCCATTGCCACTGCAGCCGCGCGCCTGATGGCGGAGGAAGGCATTGGCGACTACGGCACCGCGAAACGCAAGGCGGCGCGCGGCCTCGGCGCATCCGAGGGAGAGGCGCTGCCCACCAACGAAGAAATCGAAACGGAGTTGCGCGCCTGGCAGTCGCTCTACCAGGAAGACGAGCAACGCGAACGCGTGCATGATCTACGCACGACAGCTCTTGAGGTAATGCAGTTGCTGGCTGAATTCCATCCCTACCTTACCGGCGGCGCGCTGGACGGAACCGCCGGCCGGTACTCTGCCGTGGAGATCGATCTTTACGCCGACAGCAGCAAAGATGTAGAGATTGCGCTGCTATCTCACGGTATCTCCTACGATACGATGGATAACAGGCGAATTGGCCTTGATGCCCAATTGCGCCTGGACTGGAATGATTTTCCGGTACTGATCTCGGTTTACCCCCCTGTCGCAGAGAGGCAGCCGCCGAAAAATCCCCATGGCGGACGCGGTCGCCACCGGGTCCGCGCCGAGGCGGTACTGGAACTGCTGCGCGAAGCGCCCAAATGAAGCGCTCACATCTGTGGCTGGTGCTCGGCGGCCTTGCCCTGCTTGCGGCGCTGGCGGGCTATCAACTTGGCGTAGTGGGGAAAAGCGCCGAAACCGTGACTGCAACGGCCCTACCCATTTATGAACTGGTTCTCGCTGATCTGAAAGGACAGTCCCAAGGGCTCGGCCAATGGCGCGGCAAGGTACTGATAGTGAACTACTGGGCCACATGGTGCCTTCCCTGCCGCGAGGAAATGCCGGGGTTTTCCAGGTTGCAGGACAAGTATCGCGACAAAGGCGTCCAATTTGTAGGCATCAGCATCGATACTGCTGACAAAATCGTCGAATTTCAGAAAACAACCCCAGTCACCTATCCCTTGTTGATCGGCGACATGACCGTCATGGAAAACAGCGCCAAACTGGGCAACAGCCGCCAGGCCCTGCCTTTCACTGCAGTGTTTGACCGTGAGGGTAGGCTTGTCGCGACCAAGCTGGGGCGCTTGTCGGAGCCTGAACTGGATCGACAGCTGGCCGAACTGGTTTCACGATAGCTGGACAAAGTGCGGGTATTTGCGGCAAACTTGCGGTCATGACGAAGCCAAAAAGCAGTAAAGCAAGCAGCACCGAAGATCAGAAGGGCGCGGTTCTGGTGCTCCACGGGCCCAATCTGAACCTGCTGGGTACGCGCGAACCCGAGATTTACGGGCGCACCACGCTGGCCACCATCCACAAGGCCATGGAAGCCCGCGCTCGCTCGTTTGGCATCCGCCTCGAAAGTTTTCAAAGCAACCACGAGGGCGAACTGATCGACCGGGTGCAATCGGCCCGCGAGCAGGGCGTGCGTTTCATCATCATCAACCCGGCTGGCTATACCCATACCAGCGTTGCCTTGCGCGATGCGCTCGCCGCAGTCGCCATTCCGTTTATCGAGGTGCACCTGTCGAATGTGCATGGGCGGGAGCCTTTCCGCCGTCATTCGTATTTCTCGGATATCGCTGTCGGCGTTGTATCCGGTCTTGGCGCTCAAGGCTACGAACTGGCGCTCGAAGCAGCGCTGGCCCGCTTGCGCGTCATTTAGAACCCAGAAAATCGGCGGCTGCGGCCGCAAACAAATCCTAGTTTGAGGAGTCCCCATGGACCTGAGAAAGCTCAAGACCCTGATTGATCTCGTACAGAATTCCGGCATTTCGGAGCTGGAAATCAGCGAGGGCGAAGAAAGGATCCGCATCGCCAAGCACCTGACGGCTGCGCCGGCCACCACCGTGGTCAGCATGCCGGCGGCGGCGCCTGTCGCCGTAGCGCCAGCGCCGACTTCTGGGGCCGAAATCGCCCCGGCAAAGGCCGAAGGCCATGTCATGAAGGCGCCCATGGTCGGCACCTTCTATCGATCGAGCAGCCCGGACGCTTCCCCCTTTGTCGAAGTCGGCCAAACCGTGAAAGAGGGCGATACGCTGTGCGTCATCGAGGCGATGAAACTGATGAACGAGATCGAAGCCGATATTTCCGGTGTGATCAAGGCCATCCAGGTTGAAAACGGCCAGGCGGTGGAATTCGGTCAGCCGATGTTCGTGATCGGCTGATCATGTTCGGCAAAGTCCTGATAGCCAATCGCGGGGAGATCGCGCTGCGGATTCTGCGTGCCTGTCGCGAACTCGGCGTGCGCACGGTCGCCGTCCATTCCGAAGCCGATACCGAGGCGAAGTACGTCAAGCTCGCCGACGAGTCGGTCTGTATCGGGCCGGCTGCGTCGTCCCAGAGCTACCTCAACATACCCGCGATCATTTCCGCTGCGGAGGTTACCGATGCCGAGGCGATCCAT
>JAPLRA010000121.1 GCA_026399445.1 Sulfuritalea sp. | reverse complement strand
GGAGGGCACCGAGAACCGCATCACGGGGGCGCGCAACCGCTACATTAAGTCGGTGCAGGAGTACAACGTCTCGGTGCGCACTTTCCCCAACAGCCTGACGGCTAGCGTCATGGGCTGGAAGACCAAGGCCAATTTCACGGTCGAGGATGAGAAGGCCATCTCAACGCCGCCGGCGATCAAGTTTGACGCGCCCGCTGCGCCGGCTCCTGCTGCCCCCGGTTCCCCAGGCTATTCCTAAGTGCGTTGCATCCGCGCCGGTCTGCTGACGCTGCTCTGGCTGGCGCTGCTGCCGGCCGCGGGTATGGCGGCAGACCTTGTCCCGCTGCCGGCCCTGAGCGCGCGCGTCACCGATCTCACGGCAACCCTCGACGAGACCCAGCGCGGCCGGCTTGAGGCGCAACTGGCAGCGATCGACCGCGCGGGGCGGGCGCAGATCGTGATCCTGCTGCTGCCCAGCACGCAACCCGAAGCCATCGAGCAGTTCGGCATTCGCTTGGCCGAGGCCTGGAAGATCGGGCACACGGGCGCCGACAACGGCGTCATCGTCATCGTGGCGAAGAGCGACCGCAAGATGCGCATCGAGGTCGGCTACGGATTGGAAGGTTCGATTCCTGACGCGATTGCCAAGCGCATCGTTGCCGAGCGCATGGCGCCGGCTTTCAAGCAGGGTGATTTCTTCGGCGGGCTGCGTGCTGCGGTCGAGGGACTGGATCAGGCCATGGGTGGTTCTTCAGCGGCGGCGCCGGCCGCGATGCCTTCAAGCAAACCGAGCAAGAGCGCGGAAGACGCGGACCTGCTGCCGTGGTTGATGGCCGCTGTGGTTGCGGGCGGCGTGCTGCGCATGATTTTCGGCTTCTTTGGTTCGCTCATTGCTGCCGCTGTTGCTGGCTGGCTGGGCTTTGCCATCTTCGGTTCGTGGCTGGCGGCACTGCTGGTCGGCTTCGTCATTTTCGTCCTGTCCTTCTTCAACCTGTTTTCGCTGGGTGGCTTTGGCGGCGGCGGTTCATCGTCGGGCGGCGGCTTTTCGGGGGGCGGCGGCAGCTTCGGCGGCGGCGGCGCTTCGGGGGATTGGTGAGATGAAGCTTTCACGCTTGTTCAAGCATCTGCTGCTGCCCGACTGGTTCGTACGGCGGGCATTCGCGCGCGCCGATCTGGCGGCGATCGGCGATGCCATCGCGGCCTGCGAGGAATCGCATCGCGGTGAATTGCGCCTGGTGGTCGAAGGTCACCTGCCGGTGTCGGCCCTGTGGCGTGACGTGTCGCCACGGACGCGGGCGATCGAGTTGTTCTCGAGCTTGCGCGTCTGGGACACGGAAGAAAACAGCGGCATCCTGATCTACGTGCAGTTGCTTGACCGCCGCGTCGAAATCCTCGCTGACCGCGGCATTGCCGCGCGTGTGCCGCAGGCCGAATGGGACGGCATCTGCCGCGAGTTGGAGGCCAGCTTCCGCCAGGGTGAATGGCGGCGCGGCGCACTGCAGGCGGTGGCCCGCGCGGGAGAACTGCTGGCGCGTCACTTCCCCGCCGGTGGGAGCAATCCCAACGAGCTGCCCGACCAGCCGCTGATACTTTAGCGGCCGCTGTGGCCAGCCGTGCCATCGAGCTCGGCTAGACTTCGCGCATGCCTGCGCAACGCTCCCTCCCGCGCGAACTGCTGCACCTGGCCTGGCCGGTCCTGATCGGGCAGGCGGCGGTGATGGCCAACGGCGTGATCGATACGCTGATGGCCGGCCGGCTCTCGTCGGTCGATCTGGCGGCGGTAGGCATCGGCGCCAGCATTTACGTCACCGTCATCATGGCGATGATCGGCGTGCTGCTCGCGCTCACCCCGGTGGTGGCCCACCATTACGGTGCGGGTCGCTATCAGGAGATCGGCGCCGACGTGCGGCAATGCGTTTGGCTGGCCGTGGCCCTGTCGGTGCTCGCCTTCGTTGCCTTGAAAAATCCCGATCCGCTGCTGGCATTTTCGCGCCTGACGCCGGAGGTGGAGCTCAGGGTGCGCGCCTATCTCGACGGCACGGCCTGGGCAGTGCCCGGCGTGATGTTCTTCCGCGTCTTCTACGGCTTCACCACCGGCATCGGCCGGCCGCGCCCGGTGATGAGCTTCAACCTGCTCGGCCTGGCCATGAAAGCGCCGCTCAACTGGGTCTTCATGTACGGCCACTTCGGCTTTCCGGCCATGGGTGGCGCCGGCTGCGGCTGGTCGTCGGCCGTCATCATGTGGGTCATTGCGACCCTGGCCTGGCTGTGGTGCCGGCAGGATGCCGAGTACGCGCCGTATGGCGTCTTCACCGGTTTCGAACGGCCGCGTCTGTCGGCGCTGCGCGAATTCCTGATGCTGGGCCTGCCGATGGGCGCCACCTTCCTGGTCGATGTCACCGCCTTCACTTTCATGTCGCTGTTCATCGCCCGGCTCGGCCCCGAAGTTTCGGCCGCGCACCAGATTGCCGCCAATGTCGCGGTCTTCGTCTTCATGGTGCCGATGGCCTTGGGCAGCGCCACCGGTGTGGTGGTCGGGCAGGCGCTGGGTGCCGGCGAAAGTCGGCGCGCGCGGCACGCAGGTTTGCTTGGTTTGGCGGTTGGCTGCGGCGCTGCCGCCATTCTCGGCGCGGCGATCGGCTTCGGCGCCGGGCCGCTGGCGCGCGCCTACACCTCTGATCCTGCAGTCGCTGCTGCTGCTGCGATGCTTCTGTCCCTCGTCGCCATCTATCACTTGGCCGACGCCGTGCAGGCGGTCATGGCCCAGGTGCTGCGTGGTTACAAGCGCGCCATGGTGCCGATGGTGATTTATGCGCTGTCGCTGTGGGGCGTTGGTCTGGGCGGCGGCTACCTGCTGGGACTGACCGATACCTTTGGCGCGCCGCGCGGCGCCGCCGGTTTTTGGATGGCGGGCGTGGCGAGTCTGGCGATAGCCGGCGCGGGTGTGCTGGCATACTTTCTGCGGATCTCGGCTCAGACCATCCCGGCGCCGACCACCACCAGAACATAGCGCGCCGCTTTTCCAAGCGCCATCCACAACGCACAGGGTATTGGCGGCAGGCGCAGCCAACCGGCGGCCGCGCACAGGGCATCGCCAACGATGGGCGTCCACGCCAGCAGCAGGATGGGCGGTCCGTGCCGTTTCGTCAGCGCCGATTTTTCGGGAGCGAGGTGTTGCGGCAGCAACCGGCCCATGAAATAGGTCGTCATGCCGCCCAGCGTATTGCCCAGCGTCGCCAGCACCAGTGCCGACGCCATTTGCTCGGGATGCATCCTGATGACGGCGAACAGCACGGCTTCCGAGCCGCCCGGCAGCAGCGTTGCGGAAAGAAAGCTGGCGAGAAACAGGCCGGCCAAACCCCATTCCACGGTAAATGCGAAGTCCATGCGCCATGTTACCCTTTGGCGTCAACGAACCTTCTGCCCCAAAGCCATGGACTATCTCGAAAGAATCCTCAACGCCCGCGTCTATGACGTAGCCATCGAAACGCCGTTGGAGCCAGCGTCGATTCTCTCGGCGCGCACGGGCAATCGCATCCTGCTCAAGCGCGAGGACATGCAGCCGGTGTTCAGCTTCAAGCTGCGCGGCGCCTACAACAAGATCGTCCATCTGACGCCGGCGCAAAGGAAGCGCGGCGTGATCTGCGCTTCGGCCGGCAACCATGCCCAGGGTGTCGCGCTGGCGGCGCAGAAGCTCGGCATCCGCGCCGTGATCGTGATGCCGACGACGACGCCGCAGATCAAGATCGACGCGGTGAAGAAGCGCGGCGGCGAAGTGGTGCTGGCGGGTGACTCCTACGATGCCGCCTACATCCACGCGCTGGAACTGGAGAAGAAGCAGAAGCTCAACTTCGTCCATCCCTTCGACGATCCGGACGTGATCGCCGGGCAGGGCACCATCGGCATGGAGATCCTGCGCCAGCATCCCGATCCGATCGAAGCGGTATTTTGCTGCGTCGGTGGCGGCGGACTGATCTCGGGCGTCGCGGCCTACATCAAGCGCCTGCGGCCGGAAATCAAGGTGATCGGCGTCGAGGCGGCTGATGCCGATGCCATGGACCGCTCGCTGAAAGCCGGCAAGCGCGTGCGCCTGGAAAGCGTCGGGCTGTTCGCCGACGGCGCGGCGGTCAAGTATGTCGGCGCCGAGACCTTCCGCCTGTGCCGCGAATACGTCGATGAAATGGTGCTGGTCGACACCGATGCGATCTGCGCCGCGATCAAGGACGTCTTCGAAGACACGCGTTCGATCCTCGAGCCGGCCGGCGCGCTCGCCATCGCCGGCGCCAAGGCCTGGGCCAAGAAGCATGGCGTGCAGGGCAAAACTCTGGTGGCGGTGGCTTCCGGCGCCAACATGAATTTCGACCGCCTGCGCTTCGTCGCCGAGCGCGCCGAAGTCGGCGAGCAGCGCGAAGCGGTGCTGGCCGTGACGCTGCCGGAGAAGCCGGGCGCCTACAAGAAATTCGTTTCGCTGATCGGTTCGCACAACATCACGGAATTCAACTACCGCTATCACGATGCCGGCGAGGCGCATGTCTTTGTCGGCATGCAGGTCGCCAATCGCGCCGAGGCGACCAGGCTGGTCGCACAACTGCAGAAGAACGGCTATCCGGCGCTGGACCTGACCGACGACGAAATGGCCAAGCTGCATATCCGCCATCTGGTCGGCGGCCACGCGCCGCAGGTGAAGAATGAATTGATCTACCGCTTCGAGTTCCCCGAGCGTCCCGGCGCGCTGATGAATTTCCTCAACAAGATGAGCGCCGGCTGGAACATCAGCCTGTTCCACTACCGCAACCACGGCGCCGACACGGGGCGCGTGCTGGTCGGCATGGAAGTGCCGCCGAAGGAGATGAAGGACTTCCGCGCCTTCCTCAAGAGCCTCGGCTACCGCTTCTGGGACGAATCGAAGAACCCGGCATACCGATTGTTTCTGGGCTAGACGTTCGGTGCATGCGCATGAGCTTTGACTTCGACGCAGTCATCGAGCGGGCCGGCACCGATTCGGTGAAGTGGGCGAAGTACGCGGCCGACGTCATACCGTTATGGGTTGCGGATATGGATTTCGCCGCGCCGCCGGCAGTGATCGAGGCACTGCGGCAGCGCATCGATCACGGTGTGTTCGGCTACAACCAGCCGACCAAGAGCCAGATCGACGCAGCTATAGGTTATGTCGCCCGCAAGTTCGACTGGGCAGTCGATCCCGAGTGGCTGGTCTGGCTGCCCGGCCTGGTGTCCGGTCTCAATGTCGCCTGCCGTGCGGTTGGTGCGGCGGGCGATGCGGTGTTTACCGCGACGCCGATCTATCCGCCCTTTCTTTCGGCCCCGAAATATTCCGGGCGGCGCGTGGCCAGCGTCCCGCTGGTGCGCGACTCGGCGGGCTGGTTGTGGGATTTCGCTGCGGTGGACGCGGTGCTCAAGACCAGCCAGGCGAAGCTGTTCCTGCTTTGCCATCCGCACAATCCGACGGGGCGGGTGTGGAACGAAGACGAGCTGTGGCAGATCGCGGCCCTGGCCGAAAAGCACAATCTGGTGGTGTGTTCGGACGAAATCCACAACGACCTGATTCTGTCGCCTTGCTCTGCACTACCTTCGGGTCGCCGCCGGCACCGGCTTTTCGCCACGCTCGACCCCGAACTGGCGGCGCGCACCATTACGCTGATGGCGCCGTCCAAGACCTTCAATATTCCCGGACTGGGCTGCGCCTTTGCCATCATTCCCGATGGCGATCTGCGCCGCCGCTTCCATCACGCCATGCACGGCATCGTGCCGCACGTGAATGCCCTGGGCATGGTGGCGACCGAAGCAGCGCTCACCTTGTGCGATGACTGGCACGCCACGCTGCTGGATTATTTGCGCGGCAACCTGCGTGCGGTGGAGCGCGCGGTCGCTTCAGTTCCGGGGCTCGACATGCGACCGGTGGAGGCGACCTATCTGGCCTGGATCGATGCCCGCGAGTTTGCCGCGGATCGCGGCATCGACAATCCGGCCCGCTGGTTCGAGCAACACGGCCTGGGACTCTCTGATGGCGCCGATTTCGGCGCGCCGGGTTTCGTTCGACTCAATTTCGGCACGCGGCGCGCACTGCTGGACGAGGCGCTGGAGAGGTTGTCGCGGGCCACTGGCCCTTAGGCTACCAGCCGCTTGCCGTCGCGCACCATTCCGGCGAAGGTTTCGGCCGGGACCGGTGGCGAGAACAGATAGCCCTGAATCTCGTCGCAACCGAGGCTCTTGAGAAACATCAGCTGCTCAGCTGTCTCGACACCTTCGGCAATCACGTTGTGCTTCAGCTGCTTGGACATGCCGACTATGGCGCCGGCGATGGCGCAGTCGTCGGTATCGCCGGGGATGCCGATGACGAAGCTGCGGTCGATCTTGAGGGTATCGATGGGGAAGCGCTTGAGGTAGGACAGGCTTGAATAGCCGGTACCGAAATCGTCGAGCGATAGGGAAACGCCGAGCGCCGTGATCTCATCCATCATGGCGATAACGGTGGCGGTGTGGTGCATCAGCATGCCTTCGGTGATTTCCAGTTCCAGCCATTCGGCGCCGATCCCGTGCCGCTCGAGCAGTTCCTGAACACGTGCGGGCAGGCCGCTGGAAAAATCGCGCACCGATAGATTGACGGCGATGTGCATCGCCGGCAAGCCGGCATCCGCCCATTGACGAATCTGTTTGCAAGCTGCTTCGAGAACCCAATTGCTGACATGAACAATCAGCCCGGATTCCTCGGCAACCGGCACGAATTCGGCGGGCGGCACCAGGCCGCGTTCCGGATGACGCCAGCGCACCAGCGCTTCGGCGCCGATGATCGCGCCGCTCTCGATGTTAACCTTGGGCTGGTAGTAGAGCAGCAGTTCGTCGCGGTCGATGGCGCGGCGCAAGCCCGCTTCGAGGTTCATGCGATCAGCCGCGCGCTGGTTCATGTCTTCGCTGAAAAACGCCAGGCCGTCCGGCCCCGTTTGTTTGGCGCGATACATGGCGATGTCGGCCTGGCGCAGCAGGGTTTCCGTGTCCATGCCGTCATCGGGATAGACGCTGATGCCGATCGCGGCACCCAGCTTCAGCTCGCGGCCGGCAATCACGATGGGATCGTCCAGCGTGGCGAGCAGCTTCTGAGCCACGTTGGCGGCATGCTCGCGATTGGCGATTTCAAACAGGCCCACCGCGAACTCGTCGCCGCCGAGGCGGCAAACCACATCTGCGCCGCGCAGGCAGGCGCGCAGACGGTTGGCGGTTTCCTGCAGCACCTTGTCGCCGACGACATGACCCAGCGTGTCGTTGATCGGCTTGAAGCGGTTCAGGTCAATGAACAGCACGGCACCGAAACCCTCCTTGCGCTTTGACGCCATCAGCGCTTGATCGGACAGCCGGCTGAACTGCGCGCGGTTCGGCAGTCCGGTCAGGGCGTCGAAATAGGCGAGATGATGAATGCGCCCTTCGGCCCGCTTGCGATCTGTGATGTCGGTGAAGATGGAAAAGTAATGCGTGATATCGCCCACGGAATTGCGCACCGAGCCGATGGACAGCCACTTGGGGTAGATCTCGCCATCCTTGCGGCGATCCCACACCTCGCCCTGCCAGTAGCCGGTGTCGAGCAGCTGTTGCCACATCTTCTCGAAGAACGCGGCATCGTGCCGGCCGGAGCGGAACTTGCGCGGCGTCTCTCCCATGACTTCGCCTGCCGAGTAGCCGGTGATCCTGGCGAACGCCGGATTGACCGACACGATTTTTTCCTGTGCATCGGTGATCAGGATCGCCTCGTCCGACTGTTCGAAAATGCGGGCGTGCAGGCGCAACTGCTCGGCAGCATCGCGGCGTTCGGAAATGTCCGAAAGAAAGCCGATCAAGCCGTTCGGCTGGCCATCTTCATCGCGCATGACCGAAAGCTGGAGCCTGGCCCAGAACACCTCGCCGTTCTTCTTGCGCCGGCGTACCTCCATTTCGCGACCGCCGCGGTTGAGGAAGACATCCTCGAAACTGATGTCTTCATCGTTTTCGTCTGCATAGAGAAACAGCACGTTACGGCCCATGACTTCGTCCGCGCTGTAGCCGAAAAGACGCTCGGCGCTGCTGTTCCAGCCGGTGATGAAGCCGGCCAGGTCCATGGAGATGACCGACTCGTTGATGTGCTGGAGGATCTGCGCCTGCTGACGCAGTTCCTCCAGTTCGCTATCGGGGTTGGCCATTGATTCCTATTTGTCCCGGCCGACCTGCAGAGTCCAGCGCAAGGCCTCGATCTGCGTCTTGCACCAGATCTCGTTGCTGATCCCGGCTTGCTTCAGCGTCGGACCCACCACATCCGGCCCTTGTTCCGCCTCCTCGGCGAGGGTCAGCAGGTTTCCCAGCGCGCCCGTGTGGCGCAGCAATGCTCCGCTGATCTCCTCCGCCAGTTGCAGCGGCGCAATGATGGTGGCGAGCGGCTGTCCGAACAGGGCTTCGAGCAGGGAAAACATGCCGACCATGAAGGCTTCGTCCTGTGTCGTCCGGTCGCCGCCGGTGGCCTTGCACAGGCCTTCCATCAACGAGGCGCGCAACGCGGCGGTGGCCATCAGCGGATTGGTCTGGGAGCCTGACGCCTGGCTCGCATAGAGCAGGAGTTGCAGCCAGCGCTGCAACTGCCGGCGGCCCAGCAGGGTGATCGCATGGGCGAAGCTGTTGATGCGGGTACTGGGCGAAAAAGCCACCGAATTGACCAGCCGCAGCAATTGCACCGAGAGTTGCGGATCGTGCTTCAAGGTGGCTTCGATATCCCGGGTTTCGGCGTCGCGGGTGATCTGGGCCAGGATCTTCAGCAGCAAGGTATGTTGCGGGCCGCTGCGCGGCGTCGGAGGTGGGGGCGGAGCGGCGGGCTGCGGACTGTCGGGTGCCGGCTGCACCACGAACCCCGCCGGAAGCAGGGTGGCATCGAGTCGTTCGATCACGCTGGCGGGCAGCAGGCAAACCAGACCGGAGATCGCGTCTGCCAGACCGAATTCGCCGAACAGCCTTGCCAGTGCCGCCGCGTCAGCCATCTCCGCACCGCGCAGACGGACAGCGGCCCATTCGTGAGTGGGGCCGGGCGTCGGCTGGAAAACAAGCAATCGCTACGGATGCAAGGCCGGATCTGCGGTGGCGGCCGAAAACGAGGCTTGCGCCCGCCACTCAGCCATGGCGGACGATACCTGCTTCGGTGACGATGGCATCGAGGCGGATGTCGTGTGGTTGCGGGCGGATGTCCTTAGCGCGTGCGAGTTCGAAGCCAACCCCGATCGAAAACGGACGTGGAACCAGTGCCGCCAGCGTGCGGTCGAAGTAACCACCACCGTAGCCAAGGCGAAAGCCCTGGCTGTCAAAGGCGACCAGCGGCAACAGCACGATGTCGGGGGCGATAGCCCCACCTTCGGCGGGGATGGGGATGCCGTAGCGGTCGACACCCATTGCCACGCCGGGCGACCAGTTGCGGAAGCTCATCGGTGTGTCTGGCGCGTCGACTATCGGCATCGCGGCTCGCCAGCCGCGTTCAATGAGGAGGGATACCAGTGGTTGCGCATCGAATTCGCCGCGCACGGAGGCACAGAAGGCCAGGGTCTGTGGCGCGAGTGGCGTCAGCAGTTGCAGTAGATTCGCTTCGATGCGGGCCGAGAGCGCAAGGCGGGAATCCGCAGCAAGCGACATGCGGGCAGCCAGCTTCTCGCCTCGCAGTGCAGCGCGAAAAACGGAGGAATCGGCGATGTGTTCGGTCGACGGGGAGAGTGCAGCCATGTGCTAACGTGGAGCCGGAACAAGTCAAGTAGAAACCAGCAGATGAACTATAACCTCAACCCAGCGATGTCCCTATACCGGATTGGCCTTGCCGCGACCGTCTTTCTCGGTGTCGCCTTGGCGCCAGCGCCAGCGCTGTGCGGCCCGTCGAGAACTTTCGCCGATCGCGGCGATGCGGCGTTTCTGTCGGCGCGGGAAGCTTTTCGCAATGGCGAGCGGGTCCGTTTGGAAAGGCAGATCGCGGGGTTGCAGGGCCACCCGCTGCAGGCTTGGGCCGAATACTGGGCCCTGCGCCTGCGTCTTGACGATGGCGATGAAAGCGGGGTAGCGGACTACCTGATCCGTTACCCGAGCGCCTATTTGTCTGAAAAACTGCTTGGCGACTGGTTGCGCGTGATGGGCAAGAAGGGCGAGTGGGAAGGTTTCAAGCGCGAGTTGCCCGCGTTGATGCTGCCCGATGCCGAAGTAAGCTGCTATGCGGCGCAGGCCGCAAACACGGCGGATACCGTGCGGCCCTACTGGAACAGCGGCCAGGACCTGCCGCAAGCCTGCGAGGCACTGGTTGATAATCTGGTTGCGGCGGGTGGCTTGACGGTGGAAGAGGTCTGGCAGCGTGTGCGCCGACTGCTGGAAGTCAAACGTGTCGGCGCCGCGCGCAATGCGGCAGCCTATTTGCCGGTCAGCGAAGGCTTTGACGGGCGCGGCCTGGAATCCATTGCGCAAGGGCCGGCGCGCCATCTCGATAAACTTCCGGGCGGCTTTGCCGCAAAGCGTGGCGGACGAGAAGTGGCCTTGTTCGCGGTGCAACGTCTGGCGCGGAACGATACGCAGGATGCGGCAAAGCGCTGGGCGCGAATCGAATCGCAATTTACCGCGGAAGAACGCGCCTATGCCTGGGGCCAGCTCGCCTGGCAGGCGGCATTGCGGCACCAGCCGGAAGCGCTGGCCTGGTATGAAAAGGCCATCGGCACGGGTCTGTCCGAAGAGCAGCGGGCATGGCAGGTGCGCGCCGCGCTGCGGGCGCACGACTGGAGCGCCGTGCGCCGTGCGATTGCCGCCATGCCGGCCAACCTGGCGGCACAGCCCGACTGGACCTATTGGCAGGGTCGTGCGCTGGCGGCCGGCAGTCATGCCGACGAAGCTCGCAAGCAGTACCTGAAGATCAGCGGTCAGCCGAACTTCTACGGCAATCTCGCCGATGAGGAGCTCGGCCGCGCGATTGAAGTGCCGCCGCGCGCGATCCCTCCCAGCACCGAGGAATCGGCGGTCGCCGAAGCGAATCCGGGCTTCCAGCGCTCCCTGGCGTTGTTTCGGGTCGATATGCGCGTCGAAGCGGTGCGTGAATGGGTGTGGTCTTTGCGCGGCCTGGACGACCGGGGATTGCTTGCCGCAGCGGAGTTCGCCAAGCGTCATGAAATATGGGATCGCGCCATCAACACCGCCGACCGCACGCTGGTTCAGCACAACTACAGCCTGCGCTACATTGCCCCGTTCAGCGATCAGGTGCGGCCGAAGGCCGACCAGCTGGCACTCGACAACGGCTGGGTGTATGGCCTGATGCGACAGGAGTCGCGCTTCATCATGAACGCAAAATCCTCGGTCGGCGCCAAAGGGCTGATGCAACTCATGCCCGCCACGGCGAAATGGGTGGCGAAGAAGATCAATCTGCCGAATTTCCAGCCGGCCCGCGTGACCGAAATGGACACCAATGTCACGCTCGGCACCCACTACATGAAGATGGTGCTGAAGTCGCTCGACAATCATCCTGTGCTGGCCTCCGCCGCCTACAACGCCGGCCCCGGCCGCGCTCGCAGGTGGCGCGCGGAACACGCGCTGGAAGGCGCCATCTACGCCGAGACCATTCCCTTCAACGAAACCCGCGACTACGTGAAGAAGGTCATGAGCAATGCGGTGTATTACAACACCCTATTCTCCGGCCGTCCGCAGTCGCTGAAGGACGCGCTGGGCGTGGTCGGCGCTCGCGGACAGGGCGAGAAGGCCGTGGAGGAACTGCCCTGAAGAACATTCTGGTGATTGGTGGCACGGGATTTCTCGGCACGGCCATTGTCCGCGAACTGGCTCGCCGTCCCGCGAGCGCCGACTATTGCTTTACGCTGCCGACTCGTCGTCGCGAGCGGGCCAGGCATCTGCTGGTGCTGCCCACCGTGCACGTGGTCGACGCCGATGTGCATGATGCTGCGACGCTGGATCGCCTGATGGCGGGTCAGCACGCTGTCATTAGCCTGGTCGGCATCCTCAAGGGCGGCGAGGGAAAGCCCTACGGCAAGGGCTTCGCCCGCGCCCATGTCGAGTTGCCGCAAAAGATTGCTGCGGCGGCGAAGGCCGCTGGAGTCCGCCGCGTCCTGCATGTATCGGCGTTGAAGGCGGCGCCCGATGCGCCTTCCGGCTATTTGTGTTCCAAGGCGGCCGGCGAGGCCGCGCTGCGGGATGCGGGACTCGATCTCACGCTGTTTCGCCCCTCGGTGATCTTCGGTCCGGGCGATTCCTTCCTTACGCTGTTCGCGCGGATGGCGAAAATCGCCCCGTTCTTCCCGCTGGCGGGCGCCGAGGCGCGATTCCAGCCGGTATGGGTGGAGGATGTCGCCGCCGCGGTGGCGGACAGTCTGCAACGAGCGGACAGCATCGGCGCGGCCTACGATCTGGGCGGCCCGACGCAGTACAGCCTGCGCCAACTGGTCAGCTATGCCGCGGCGATTTCAGGTCATCCGCGCGTCGTGATCGGGCTGCCGGAGGCCGTTGCCTGGCTGCAAGCCTGGGCCATGGAGTTCATTCCCAACGGTCCGATGACGCGCGACAATATTCGTTCGATGCGCGTGGCCAGCGTGTGCGACACCGGCCGCACGTTGCCTTTCGGCCGCGTCGCGACGCCGCTGGAAATCGTCGCGCCGACTTACTTGCGAAGCTGACAGTTCCGGCCATGGAAATCTACGCGGTCGGTGGTGCGGTGCGCGACGAACTGATGGGCCTGCCGGTCAAGGATCGCGACTGGGTGGTGGTCGGCGCCACGCCGCAAGACATGCTGGCGCAGGGCTTTCTGCCGGTCGGCCGCGACTTCCCGGTATTCCTCCATCCGCAGACGCATGAGGAATACGCGCTGGCGCGCACCGAGCGCAAGACGGCGCCCGGCTATACCGGTTTCGCCTTTCATGCTGCACCGGGAGTGACGCTGGAGCAGGATGTGACGCGTCGCGACCTGACCATCAACGCCATGGCCAGGGATGAGTCGGGCGCCGTCATCGACCCATATGGCGGCCGCGCCGATCTTGCCGCGCGCGTTTTGCGGCATGTCGCTCCCGCCTTCGCGGAAGATCCGGTGCGCATTCTTCGCGTTGCGCGTTTTGCGGCGCGCTTTGTCGATTTCTCGATCGCCCCCGAAACCCTGCATCTGATGCGCGGCATGGTGGCCACGGGCGAAGTCGATGCGCTGGTGCCGGAACGCGTCTGGCAGGAGCTGGCGCGCGGGCTGATGGAAGCCCGGCCCTCGCGCATGTTCGAAGTGCTGCGCGAATGCGGCGCTCTTGCGCGCCTGTTGCCCGAGCTGGATGCCCTGTGGGGAGTGCCGCAGCGGGCCGATTACCATCCCGAGATCGACACCGGCGTGCATGTCATGATGGTGATCGACATGTCGGCGCGGTTGGCTGCGGCCCTGCCGGCGCGCTTTGCCGCACTGACGCACGATCTGGGCAAGGGGCGCACGCCGGCCGACATCCTGCCGCGCCATCACGGCCATGAAGCCAAAAGCGTCACCATGGTCGAAGCGATCTGCGAACGACTGCGCGTGCCGACCGATTGTCGTGACGTGGCGCGCCTTGTCGCCCGTTTCCATGGCGACATGCATCGCGTAGCCGAGTTGCGCCCGGAAACCATGCTGACGTTGCTCGAGCGTTGCGACGCGCTGCGTCGGCCCGAGCGCTTCGAGTCGATATTGGTGGCCTGCGAGGCGGACTATCGCGGCCGACTGGGCTGGGAAGAGCGCGATTACACGCAGGCGACGATCTGGCAAGAGGCTCTGGTGGCGGTGCGGGCCGTGGATGCAGGAGCCATTGCCGCGGCGACGGCCGGTGGCGGCGCCGACCCGCAAGCCATCGCCCGCAACATCAGTGCGGCGCGCGTCGAAGCCTTGCGGGAACTCAAAGCAGCCAGCCGATAAGCGCGGCCAGTAGCGAAAAGACGATCACCGAGGCGAGGGGGAAGGAATACTCCCGGCCGCGCAGCCGAAAACGCAAATCGCCCGGCAGTCGGCCCGGTTGCGGCAACCGCTGTTGCAGCAGGCCGAAGACGAAAACTGTGGCAAACAGGACAATCAGCCATTTCAGCATGGAGGGGCGCGGTAAAATTAGCTGCAACGCCAATCTTATCTCACAAGGGACACCCTCCTTGCGCAAGCTCAGCCGATGAATCCGCCCCGTTTCGAACATCATGAAGTCCTCGTCCGCACGCCCGCCGGCAAAACGCAAGCGACGCCGCTGCTTTTTGTTCACGGCGCTTATACCGCTGCCTGGTGCTGGGAAGAACACTTCCTGCCGTTCTTCGCCGAGGCGGGTTACGCGGCTTACGCCGTGAGCCTTTCCGGGCATGGCGGTTCCCCCGGCCGCAAACATCTCGACAGCTTTTCGATCAACGACTATGTGCGCGATGTCGCCACCGTGGCCGCGGCCCTGCCGGCGCCGCCGGTCCTGATCGGACATTCGATGGGCGGCTTCGTGGTGCAGAAGTACCTGGAAGATCACGTCGCCCCCGGCGCGGTGCTGATGTGTGCCGTGCCGCCGCAAGGCCTCATGTCGGCCGCGATGGGCATGATGTTTTCGAAGCCCGGAATGATGGGAGACCTGAACAGCCTGATGAGCGGCGGCAAGGCCTCGCTGGAAACCCTGCGCGAAGCCCTCTTCGCCCAGCCGGTGTCGCTAGACGACCTGAAGCGCTACTACAAGGGCTCACAATCCGAATCGCATCGTGCCATCTGGGACATGTCCCTGTTCGGCATGCCGCGTGCCGGCCGCGTCAAGCGCACGCCGCTGCTGGTGCAGGGCGCGGAATTCGATCACCCGATCCCCGCGGCGCTGGTGGAAATGACGGCCCGCACCTACGACGTCGAAGCGCATGTCTTTCCCGGCATGGGGCACGGTCTGATGCTTGAACGCGACTGGAAAAAGCCGGCGCGGGAAATTCTCGACTGGCTGCAGGAGCTCAAACCATGATCGTGATTTTTCAGTCGCCGGCTTCCGGCGATGTCATCATGTTCGGCGACGTGGCACAACGCATGATGAAACTCATGGGCAAGGACGTGACCGACAAGGGCATCGTCACTGTCGAGCAACTGCCTGATGCGATCGCCCGGCTCAAGGCCGCGATCGAGGAAGACAAACGGCAACGCGCGGGCGTGCAGGAGGAAGACCTGCCGCGGACCGAGCCGGACCGAAGCGGTGGTGCGCAAAATTCGCGACCCTTCGTCACCCTGACGCAGCGCGCGGTGCCGCTGCTGGAACTGCTGGAGTGGTCGCTTAAGAAGAAGAAGCCCGTCGTCTGGGGCGTCTGAAAGCCGCTTAGAACAACTCGATCTCGCCGCTGCTCTCCTCGACTTTCTGCATGCGCTCCGTCATGTAGTTTTTCAGCGCATCCTGTACCGTGGCGCCGGCCATTACCGCATCGAACATGCCGCGTTCTTCGGCCATGGTGTATTTCGAGCGGATGCGCTCCTGCAGGGCGCTCCACTCCTGCGGGTTGTAGAGCCGTTCGGTGCTGCTCACCAAATCCGAAAGCTCGCTCAGGCTGTGGCAGACGTGGTCGAGCCGCTGCACCAGCTTGTCGTAAAACTGGAAGGCGATGATGGCGTGATGCACCTTCTGCGAAACCTGTCGGGCACCTTCCTGTATTTCGGACTTGACCATGCCGTTGCCGACCGTGTCGGGCAGCGTTCCCAGCGCCACGTCGATCATGCCCAGCGTGCTTGCCATCGAGGTGAAGGTATCCATCAGCGTATCGACCGAAGAATTCGAGTCGCGCATCGCCGCATCCACCTGACCGGCGGCGAGCTCCAGCATCAGCACGGTTTCGCGTATCTGGCTCCAGTCCAGATCGGGCGTGTGGGCGCGGGTGCCGCGTGGAATTTCCTGGCTCATGCTGGGGATTCCTTGTTCAACGTGAAATTCCTTGTTCGGAGCGACGGGTGATAGCCGAGCGAAGCGAGCTGACCAGTAGCCCCGCCCTGGGGCGGGGATGGGGGTGGGGGGCCTTCAATTCGATTTTTCGCGTGTTTCATCATCGGCGGCTTGCACTCGGTGCCATAAGCGTCAGTGAGGCTTGTTCAAGCCGATGAAGGATACCGGAAACACGGCCTCCGGTCCCGCACCCTTGGCGGCCTGCGACGCGTAATCCGGCATCTGGTCGCCGATCCCTGCGGCTTGCGTCAATTTGCCAAGCAGCACCTGCAACTGGTCGGTCAGCCAGTCCTCCTCGCAGCGTGTCGGCATGAACAGCAGTTCGCGGATGCGATCGGGAATCTCGTCGGCGGGAATGGTGTCGTTGGCGGCGTAGGCGGCGGAAAAGAACGGCCCGGCGATGAAACGCAGGGTCCAGCCCTCATCCTCGTCGGGCAGCAGGATGAAGATGCGCGCCCCTTCGGCGGTTTGCGCTGTGTCGTTTTCTTCGTCGCCGAACACCGGCATCGCGGCGAAGGCCGCCTGTTTGCGTTGTTTGACGAAGACCACGGCTTCGTTGAAGCTCAGGCGGTTGAGGTTTGCTTCCGACATGGGTTTCTCCTGGGGCTATAAGAGTGGGGCGAGCCATTTTTCGGCTTCTGGGAGAGTCATTCCACACCGTTGCGCCCAATCCTGCAACTGATCACGATCGATTTTTGTGATGGCGAAATAATGCGCTTCGGGGTGGGCCAGATAGAAGCCCGCGACCGAGGCGGCCGGCGTCATGGCATAGCTCTCGGTGAGATGCATGCCGGCATTGCTCGGCGCATCGAGCAGGTGGAACAACGCACCCTTCGAGGTGTGATCGGGGCAGGCCGGGTAGCCCGGCGCCGGACGGATGCCGCGATACATTTCGGCGATCAGCGCCGCGCTGTCCAGCGACTCGTCGCCGGCGTAGCCCCAGTAGTCCTTGCGCACCCGTTCATGCAGCCATTCCGCGGCGGCCTCGGCGAGGCGATCGGCCAACGACTTGAGCATGATGGCGCGGTAGTCGTCATGCTGCGCCGCGAATTCGGCCAGTTTCTTTTCGATTCCGAGTCCAGCCGTGACGGCGAAGGCGCCGGCGTAATCGGCGCAGTTGCCACCTTTGGGCGCCACGAAGTCGCTGAGACATTGATGCGGCTTGCCGGCGGGGCGCTCCTGTTGCTGGCGCAGGCCGTGCCAGGTCATCGCCACCTTGTCGCGTGTTTCGTCGGCATAAAACACGATGTCGTCGGCCACGGCTTGCGCCGGGAACAGGCCGAACACCGCATTGGCGCTGATCCACTTTTCCGCAATGAGCTGCTGCAGCATGGCCTTGCCATCGTTGAACACATTGCGCGCGGCATCGCCGACCACGGCATCGTCGAGAATCTTCGGATAGCTGCCGGCCAGGTCCCAGGTCTGGAAGAAGGGGCCCCAGTCGATGTACTCCGCCAGCACGGCGAGATCGAGATCGCGCAACACCGTGACGCCGAGCCGCTTCGGTGTCACCGGGGTGTAAGTCAGCTTGGCGCGATTGGCGCGCGCTGCGTCGAGCGATACCAGCGCTATCCCCTTCTTGCCGGCATGCTGACTGCGTACTTTTTCATAGTCGGCGGCGATCTCATCGACGTAGGAATCGCGCATGTCGATCGACAGCAGTTTGGTGACGACGCCCACGGCGCGCGACGCATCCGGCACATACACCACCGGCCCGGCATAGTTCGGCGCGATCTTGATCGCGGTGTGGGCACGCGAGGTCGTCGCGCCGCCGATCAAGAGCGGTACGTCGAAGCCCTGGCGCTGCATCTCGCCGGCGATGTGGCTCATCTCCTCGAGCGAGGGCGTGATCAGGCCCGACAGGCCGATCGCCTGCGCGCCATGTTCCTTCGCGGCATGCAGGATCTTGTCGGCCGAAACCATTACGCCGAGATCGATGATCTCGTAGCCGTTGCAACCCAGCACCACGCCGACGATGTTCTTGCCGATGTCATGCACGTCGCCCTTGACCGTGGCGATCACGATGCGGCCCTTCGAGGTCGAACCGGTGCGCTTCTTTTCCTCTTCGACGTAGGGAATCAGGTGGGCCACGGCCTGCTTCATCACGCGCGCCGACTTCACCACCTGCGGCAGGAACATCTTGCCGGCGCCGAACAGGTCGCCGACCACATTCATGCCGTTCATCAGCGGGCCTTCGATCACCGATAGCGGCGGCTTGCCTTCGGCGAACAGGGCGGCGCGGCATTCTTCGGTGTCGGCCACGACAAATTCGGTGATGCCCTTCACCATCGCATGTTCGAGACGCTTGCCCACCGGCCATGCGCGCCAGGCCAGATCGACACCTGCTCCTTGGCGGCGCCCTTGACCCGCGTTGCCAGCTCGATCAAGACGTCGCTCGCCCGCGAAGCGGAATCCCGAGCGGGCAAAGCCGAGCCAGCGCCGACTTTTCTGTTGAGCACGACATCCTCGACCGCTTCGCGCAGTTCGGGCGCCAGATCGTCATAGACGCCGAGCTGGCCGGCATTGACGATGCCCATGGTGAAGCCGGCTTTGACCGCGTGATAGAGGAACACGGTGTGGATCGCCTCGCGCATCGCGTCGTTGCCACGAAACGAAAAGGACACGTTGGAAACGCCGCCCGAGGTCCGCGCATGCGGCAGGTTTTCCTTGATCCAGCGCACCGCGTTGATGAAATCCACCGCGTAGTTGTCGTGCTCGGGAATACCCGTGGCGATGGCGAAAATGTTCGGATCGAAGATCCCGTGGCGATGGCGAAAATGTTCGGATCGAAGATGATGTCCTCGGCCGGAAAGCCGTCGGCCACCAGCACGTCGTAGGCACGCTTGCAGATCTCGATCTTGCGCCGGTACGTATCGGCCTGACCGAGTTCGTCGAAAGCCATGACGATTACCGCCGCGCCGTAGCGCCGCGCCAGTCGCGCCTGTTCGAGGAATTTCGCCTCGCCTTCCTTCATCGAGATGGAATTGACGATGCCCTTGCCCTGGATGCACTTGAGGCCGGCCTCGATCACGTCCCACTTCGAACTGTCGAGCATCAGCGGCACCTTGCAGATGTCCGGTTCCGAGCCGACCAGATGCAGGAAGCGCACCATCGCCGCTTGCGAATCGAGCATCGCCTCGTCCATGTTGATGTCGACCACCTGTGCACCGTTCTCAACCTGCTGGCGGGCGACCACCAGCGCATCGTCGTAGCGGCCTTCGAGAATCATGCGGGCAAAAGCTTTCGAGCCGGTGACGTTGGTGCGCTCGCCGACGTTCACGAACAGACTGCCTTCATCGACATTGAAGGCTTCGAGGCCAGCCAAGCGTAATGAAAAGTCGGCGCTGGCGGGACGGCGAGGTTTGGTGTTTTTCAGCGCTTCGGCAATCGCGCGGATGTGGTCAGGCGACGTTCCGCAACAACCGCCGGCAATGTTGATGATGCCCGCTGCGCCCCATTCGCGAATCTCGTCGGCCAGCATCTGCGGCGTCTCGTCGTAGCCGCCGAAGGCATTCGGCAGCCCGGCGTTGGGGTGGGCCGAGATGAAACAGTCGCAGAGTTTCGAAAGCTCCTCGACGTACTGGCGCAGTTCTTTCGCACCCAGCGCGCAATTGAGGCCGAAGGACAGCGGCCGCGCGTGGCGCAGCGAATTCCAGAACGCCTCGGCGGTTTGACCCGACAGCGTTCGGCCGGAAGCGTCGGTAATGGTGCCGGAAATCATCACCGGCCAGCGCCGCCCGGCTTCATCGAAGAACTTCTCGATGGCGAATAGCGCGGCCTTGGCGTTGAGTGTGTCGAACACCGTTTCCACCAGCAGGATGTCGGCGCCGCCCTCGGTCAGGCCGCGCGCGGCTTCAACGTAATCGGCCACCAGCGCGTCAAACGTGACGTTGCGCGCGCCGGGATCATTGACGTCGGGTGACAGCCGTCGCGTTGAAGCTGTTGGTTTCGATGATATCGGCGCCGGCTTCGAGATATTCGGCATGAATGCCGCCGATCACGTCGGGACGCGTGATGCACAGCAGATCGTTGTTGCCCTTGAGGTCCTTGCCATGCGCGGCAAAACGCGCCCCGCGATAATCGGCCTCGACCAGCCCATGACGCTGCACCATGGTGCCCATGGCGCCATCGAGGATCAGGATGCGCTGCGCCAGCAGCTCGCGCAATTCAGTGCTGCGGTCGGGTTGCCAGCGGACAGTGGTGGCGAGGGGATTCAAGCGGCGGGCGGTCATGCGTCTCTCCAATCCATGACCGGGGCGGGGAGCCTTGCTGCGTGACGGCTCACCGTGTGCCCCGGCGGAATACTCCAAGGGTGGGTGAGCGCCGTTGTCATCAGGTTCCGAGCCTAGGGTCGCGGCCCATAAAACCTGGGGGCCATCTACCTTGCAGCGCTCCTCGGAAGCAAGAGGCGATTATACCGCCGTCGGTTCAGCACTGCTGCGTGCAGGGCTCCAGCGGAAGGCCATGCTTGATCCAGCCGGGGCCGGCGCCGCTGCCGGCCATGCCTTCCTTGATGTTGTAGACCTGAGTGAAGCCTACGCTTTGCAGGTAGCGCTGGACCTGGGTGGTGCGGTTGCCGGTGCGACAGATGAGGGCAATGGGGGTGTTCTTGTCGCCCTTGAGTTCGCCCATCAGCTGCTCGGCGAATCCTTTGGCTCCCTGCGGATGCAGCATGTTGACCTGCCGGGCGCCCCGGGCCACGCCGGTCTCCTTCCATTCCGGCGGTGTGCGGATGTCTATCAGGATGAGCTTGCCGGACTGTACCTGGGCGGCGGCCTCGGGCGCGCTGAGGTCGGGGTCGGCGCGCGCCGACAGTGCCAGCAGCGCGAAGGTGCAGGGCACGAGGTTTTTCAGAAAGCCGGCAGTCAGGGCTCTGAGCGGGAAAAGTGGATTCATCAACCTACTATACCGTGCTTGGCTACAATCACTGTTCCAACAGACCGAGTGGAGCACATCATGGATCATCTGACCCCCAAGGAAGCTGCCAAGTTCCTCCACGACAACCCAAGCGCATTGTTCGTCGACTGCCGCAGCGAAATGGAGTTCTTCTTCGTCGGCCATCCGGCGGGCGTAAGCCATGTGTCGTGGAATGACGGTCCCGACTGGGAGGTCAACCCGCATTTTGTCGGCGAGGTGAAGAAACTGGCCGGTCATTCGGGCGACCGTCCGGTGGTGCTGATCTGCCGCAGCGGCAACCGTTCGATCGATGCCGGCCACGCGCTGGAAGCCGCCGGTTTCACCCGTGTGTACAACGTACTGCACGGCTTCGAAGGCGAACTCGACGACACCCATCATCGTGGTTCGATGAATGGCTGGCGTTTCGAGGGTCTGCCTTGGGAGCAGTGCTGAGGGGTTGGGTCGGGATCGGTGCCGCGATCCCCATCGTGTTTCGTCGTTTACCTGATCGGCCATGGACAGTATGATTGCCCCTCCTTGCAGGAGCCGTCGCCCTGCCTCGCGCGCGAATGCCGCCGCACCCCCAACCGAGGAGTACTCATGAAATCCATTTCCCACACCCTGACGGGTTTGGCCTGCGCCATCAGCCTGGGCTTCAGCTCACTGGCCCTGGCGGCCGAAAAGGTGAATATCGGCGTGGTCACCGGCCCGACCTTCGCCCACACGGTTGCCGCGCAGAAGTTCAAGGAAGAAGTCGACAAGGCCCTGCCAGGCAAATACGAGGTCGTGGTGCACCATTCCGCCGCGCTCGGCAGCGAGACCCAGGTGCTGCAACAGCTTCAGCTCGGCACGGTGCAGATGAGTGTGTGCACCACCGGCCCGATCGAAGCCTTCGTGCCCGAGATCAAGGCGCTGGAAATGCCCTTCCTGTTCTCCTCCTACGAAGCCTCCGACAAGGTGCTGGACGGGCCGATCGGCAAGGATCTGCTCAAGCGCTTCGACAAGGCCGGCCTGGTCGGCATGCATTTCCTGGACAACGGTTTCCGCAACGTGACCAATTCGAAGCGCGCGGTGAGCGGCCCCGATGATCTCAAGGGCATGAAGATCCGCACCATGGAATCGCCGACCCACCTCGCCATCTGGCGCGCCATCGGCGCCAACCCGACGCCGATGGCCTGGCCGATCACGACCCAGTTGCAGCAGGGCGTGCTGGACGGGCAAGAGAATCCGATCTCGGTGATTTCGGCAGCGAAGCTCAACGAGGCCGGACAGAAATACCTGTCGATCACGCGCCACGTCTATTCCGCCCTGGTATTCGTCGGCAGCAAGGCCTTCATGGACAAGCTGCCCGCCGCCGATCGCAAGGTGTTCATGGACGCCGCTCAGGCGGCCTCGATGGTCGGCCGGCGCTACGTGCGCGACAACGAGGCGAGCCAGCTCGCCGCCCTCAAAGCCGCCGGCATGCAGGTGGTGGAAAATCCCGACCTCGCGGCCTTCCGCGCCAAGACAGAGCCGGTCTACGGTTCGCTCAGCGGCGACACCAAGAAGATCGTCGAGGAAATCCGCAAGACCGTAAAGTAGTTGCTTGCCGAAGCAGGCGTCGCCGCGGGACCCGCGGCGACGCCTATCGCTCCTGCAAAGCGCCGGAGCCGGCATCCACCCGGATGCGATCGAGGAATGGACATGGGGTTTAACGACTCGCTGCAGTATTACAGCGAACGAATCAACGGCTTGGTCGAGAAGATTCTGCTGGTGGCGGGTATCGCGATTTCGCTGATCCTTTTCCTGCAAGTGCTGGCCCGCTATCTCGGCGAATCGTTGAGCTGGTCGGAAGAGGTCGGCCGCTACCTGCTGGTGGCGATCACTTTTCTCGGCGCTACGGTGGCCTACAAGCGTGCCCATTTCATCGGCCTGGCGGGCTTCGGCGCAAAGCTGGGTCCCGTTGTCGAGCAGGCCATCGTGCGTTTGCTGCAAGCCCTGACGCTAGGTTGCTTTGGACTGATCGCTTGGTACGGCACGATCTACACCGTCAATTCCTGGGACCAGACCTCGACTGCGGTGCAGATGCCGATGTCGCTGCCGATCGCCGTAGTGCCATTGTCCGGCGCCATCTTCCTGCTGCATATCCTGGCCGACATCGTACGGCCTGTGACGCACAAAGCATGATCATCGTCCTGCTGTTCGTCCTGATGTTCCTGCTGATGGCGATGGGCCTGCCCATCGCGCTGGCGATCGGCCTGCCGGCGATCGGTCTGATCATCACGCCGGGAGTCTTTCCCGACACGATCGCCTTCTCGGCGCTCGGGCAAACCGTGGTGCAGCAGCTTTTTTCGGGCATCGACTCCTTCGACCTGCTCGCCGTGCCGCTGTTCATGATCGCCGGTTCGATCATGGAGGTCGGCGGGATTTCGCGCCGCCTGATCGATTTCTGCGACAGCCTCGTCGGTTGGGCGCACGGCGGACTTGCCGCCGCTGCCATCGTGGCGTCGATGATCATCGCCGGCATCTCCGGCTCGGCTGCCGCCGATACGGCGGCGATCGGCGCCGTGGTGATTCCGGCCATGATCCGGCAGGGTTACCCGCCCCCCTTTGCGGCAGCGGTGGTCGCGGCCGGCGGTTCGATTGGCATCATCATCCCGCCCTCGATTCCCATGGTCATCTTTGGTTTCATGACCAACATCTCGACCTCGCAACTTTTCGCCGGCGGCATGATGGTGGGGATACTGCTCGGGCTTTCATTCATCGTCGTGGCCGTCGTGGTCTCGTGGCGCAAGGGTTACGGCGTGAGAGAGGAATTTTCGTGGGCCAGAGTGCTCAGTACCGGGCGGGCTGCGGCGTTTTCGTTGGGCGCGCCGGTCGTGATCCTCGGCGGCATCCTCAGCGGCGTCGTGACGGTGACCGAGGCCGCGGCGCTGGCGGTGTTCTATGCGCTGCTGGTAGGCACCGTGGTCAACCGCGAGTTGCCGTGGAAGGAATTGCCGGCCCTGATCATCAAGTCTCAGGTCGCGGCGGCCGGCATCCTGTTCATCATTGCCATGGCCAAGATCTTCGGCTGGCTGCTGGCCATGCAGCAGGGCGCCAAGGTGCTGGATCTCTTTGTCAATTCGCTCGCGCTACCGCCGACCGGACTGCTACTGCTGATCATGGGCCTGCTGCTGGTCATCGGTTGCGTGATGGAAACCACGGCCGCGCTGCTGTTGGTGGTGCCGGTGCTGGCGCTGCTGACGCCGCAGATGCAGGTCGACCCGGTGCAGTTCGGCGTGCTGGTGGTGGTCAATCTGGCGATCGGCATGATGACGCCGCCGGTGGGAATCTGCCTCTTCGTCAGTTGCGGCATCGCCGAGGTGTCACTGGGTCGAATCTCGGTTGCAGTCATGCCGCTGGTTGCGGCCGCCATGATCGACCTGCTGATCGCCTGTCTGTGGCCCCCTTTGACCATGTGGCTGCCGACCCTGCTGTACCGCTAGGCTCTGAAGTATCCGGCGGATTGCCGCCGGTCGCTGTCTTCGGTCGAAGGTTCCCAAAGCGCTGGCAACGCCACCTCCTCGAAGGCGGGCTGATCGTCGCCGTCATCTTCGGCGCCCAGTATTTTCAGACCCGCGACCTACCCGAGGGCGCCGCGCCGCCGCTGGCGGGTGTATTGACTGACGGACAGCCGGTGAAAGTCGGCACCGGCGGCACGGCGACGCTGGTGGCTTTCTGGTCGACCTGGTGTCCGGTGTGCAAGGCCGAGGAGGGCAACATCGTCAGCGTGGCGCAGGATCACCGCGTCATTTCGGTGGCCATGCAATCCGGCGATGCGGCGACGGTGACCAAACATCTGAAGGAACGTGAGATTGACTTACCGGCGCTGATCGATGCCGACGGCCGCCACGCGATCAACTGGGGCGTGCGCGGTGTGCCGACGCATTTCGTGGTCGATGGCGCCGGCAACATCCGCTTTCGCGTGGTCGGCTACGCCACGACATGGGGTCTGAAGGCGCGGCTGTGGTGGGCGGAGACTTTCCCGGCATGAGCGATCGGAAAAACTTTCCGCCAGCATCGCTGGCCTGGTCGGTCTGGGGCCTTGGCGCGCTGCTGTACCTGATCGGCTTCTACCTGCGCGTTGCGCCGGCGGTGATCACCGATCAGTTGATGACCGAGTTCGCCATCACCGGTGCGGCGCTGGGCAATCTCTCGGCCTTCTATTTCTATTCCTATGTGGCGATGCAGGTGCCCACCGGGATGATCGCCGACCGCTGGGGTCCGCGCCGCCTGCTCACTGCCGGAGCCGGGGTAGCGGCGCTGGGTACGGCGCTATTTGCGTTTGCGCCCACCATCTTCTGGGCCAACATGGGACGGTTGTTGATCGGTGCTTCGGTGGCGGTGGCCTTCGTCTCGATGCTGAAGCTGGCCAGCCACTGGTTCGCCCCGAAACACTATGCACTGGCCTCGGGCATGGCGCTTCTGATGGGCGTGGTCGGCGGCGTGGTGGCGGGGGTGCCGTTGCGCTTTCTGGTTGAGGCTTTCGGCTGGCGCCCGGTGATGGGTGTCTCTGCCGCGCTGACGGCGGTGCTGTGCGTTGTCACCTGGCTGCGCGTGCGCGACGATCCGGCCGAGCGCGGTTATGCCAGCCACTTTCAGGGGGCTCACGGAGCACATGCCTCGACCTCGTTGCTGCGCGGCCTGATGGAAGTACTGTCCTACCGCAATGTGTGGATCCTGACGGCGGTGCCGATCGGCTTTTCCGGCGCTGTGCTTACTTTTGCCGGCCTCTGGGGCGTGCCCTTCCTGCGTCAGGTGCATGGGCTGGACCCGAAGATGGCGGCGGCGATTACCTCGCTCCTGCTGGTGTCGTGGGCGCTGGGCGGGCCGCTCTTGGGCAGCTGGTCGGAGCGCATGGGCGTGCGGAAACCCCTGTATCTGATTGCAACCGGGGTGGCCATGCTGGGCTGGTCGGCGATCATCTTCCTGCCGCTGCCGCTGTGGGTATTGGTGCTGCTGCTGATTCCGACAGGCTTTGCCTCGGGCAACATCATCATCGGCTTTGCCTGGGCCAAGGAATCGGTGCCGCTACGATTGGTGGGTACGGCTTCTGGCGTGTGCAACATGGGACCGCTGGTGGGCGGCATGCTGCTGCAGCCGGCGGTAGGCTGGATGCTGGACCGGCGCTGGGCCGGCGCCGTCGAAGCCGGCGTGCGACTCTACGATGCAACGGCGTATCGCGCCGGCTTTACCCTTATATTCGGCGCCATGGTGATCGCCGGAATCATCCTGATTTTTGCCCGCGAGAGTCATTGTCGGCAAATGCACGAATGATTAAAAAAGAAAAAATCGAATCAGAGGGCGCTCTGCGTGCCGGGGATTCAGCTGCGCTGGCCGGCAATATCCTCTGTCAGCGTGATGGCGCCATCGCCACGGTTACGCTGTTCAACCCGGGAAAACTCAATGCGCTGAATGCCGCGATGTGGCAGCAGCTGCGCGTCACCATGCTCGAGTTGGCGACCGACGATTCCCTGCGCTGCATCGTCCTGCGCGGCGAAGGCACCGCCTTTGCCGCCGGCGGCGACCTCGAAGAGTTTCGTACCGCGCGCGCCACTGTCGATCTCGCACTTGCCTACCACGAAGTCGTCGGTGAAGCGCTGGCCGCCATCGAATCCTGTCGGCATCCCACCGTCGCCGCGATCCTCGGTCCCTGCGTCGGCGGCGGGCTGGAGATTGCCTGCGCCTGCGATCTGCGCATTGCGGGCGAAGGGGCGAAGTTCGGTGCGCCGATCATGAAGCTGGGGTTCTCCATGTACCCCGGCGAACTGGCTGGTTTTCTCAAGCTCGCCGGCCCGGCGGTGGCGAAGGAAATTCTGCTCGAGGGGCGGCTGCTTGGCGCGGACGAGGCCTATGCCAAGGGCTTGCTGACGCGGATAGTGGCGGATGACGAGGTGCTGCCGGAAGCGCAGGCGACCGCGGCACGCATCGCCTCTGGCGCGCCGCTGGTGGCGTGCTGGCACAAGCAGTGGATTGCGCGGCTGATGGAGGATCGTCCGGTTTCCGAAGAGGAAAAGCGTTCCTCATTCGCCTTCCTCGACACGCAGGATTACGCCGAAGGGCTGGCGGCCTTTCTGGAAAAGCGGCCGGCGAAATTCAAGGGTCGCTAGATGGCGCTGCCGACGACGTGGTCGGCCAGTGCAAGGCAGGAAGTCAGCCCCGGCGATTCGATGCCATACAGGCAGACCAGCCCGGGCACGCCATGTTCGGCCGGCCCTGAAACCAGAAAATCGCATGCGGGCTCGCCCGGCGCATGCGGCTTGGGCCGGATGCCGGCGTAGGCGGGGACCAGCGCGCCATCGGACAGTTGTGGCCAGTAGCGCCGCACTTCGCCGTAGAACGCCTCGGCACGTTCAGGGGCAACCGTGTAGTCGATGGTGCCGATCCATTCCACGTCGGGACCAAAGCGCGCCTGCCCGCCGAGGTCGAGCGTGAGGTGCACGCCTAGCCCGGCTGCTTCCGGCACCGGGTAGATCAGTCGCGAGAACGGAGCGCGGCCGGCCAGCGCATAGTAGTTGCCCTTGGCATAGTGGAGCGGGGGCACGGATTGCGGCGGCAGGCCGCGCAGGTGGCGGGCGATGCCCTGGGCGCCGAGCCCGGCGCAATTCACCACGGTTGCGGCGTGAATCCTCATGGATTCATCGGTACCGCTACCGACCCTGAGGACGATGCCGTCCGCGACGATCTCGCCGTCCAGCACCGGGCTGTTCAAGGCCAGCACGGCGCCGTTTCTTTCCGCGTCGCCCAGCAGCGACAGCATCAAGGCATGGCTGTCGATGATCCCGGTCGAGGGCGACAGCAGTGCGGCGGTACATTCCAGCGCCGGCTCCAGCGCACGGGCCTCGGTGCGCGACAGAAACCGGAGATCGTCCACGCCGTTGGCCCGGGCGCCGGCGGCGATGCGGTCGAGCTGGGCGCGTTGCTGATCGCTGGTGGCCACCATCAGCTTGCCGCAGCGGCGATGGCCTATGCCGCGCTCGGCGCAGTAGGCATACAGCATGTCTCGGCCGGCGACGCACAGCCTGGCTTTGAGCGAGCCCGCCGGATAATGGATGCCGGCATGGATCACCTCGCTGTTGCGCGCGCTGATGCCGGTGCCGAAGGCGCTTTCGCTTTCCACGATCAGTACGTCGCGGCCCGCGGCGGCCAGCCTGCGCGCCACGGCCAGGCCGATGACGCCGGCGCCGATGACGAGGCAATCAATTTTTTCCATGAAGACGCTTTGACAAAAGTGACTGTTGGCAACTTACACGATATCCTGCTTCCGCATCCGGTTCGCACCCGCGAAGCGGGGCGTGCAGGATTTTTCGTCAATTGTGCCGGAGCTCGATGATGCGTTGCTGGTTCCTGCTTTTCCTGATGGCGACCACCTCGACTGCCTTCGCTCAATCGAATGAGGCCAAGGCGGGCGGTCGTTGCGGCGAAGCCCGGAGCATCACCACGCAGTCGGGCGCGACTATGCGCTACGCGTTGGCGGAGGCCCGTGGCGACGCCGCGCCCGGCGCGCGAAGTGCTCTGGTGATGCTCATCGGTGGCGGCGGCTTCATCGCTCTCGACGACAAGGGCTGCGCGCAGAAGCTCAATGGCAATTCGCTGATACGCATGAGTCCGCTGCTGCGCGAGGCGGGTGTGGCCACCGTGCTGGTCGATGTGCCGTCCGATCTGCGGGGCGAAGAGGGGCTTGGCGGATTTCGCATCGCTGCAGGGCATGCGGAGGATCTGGGCAAGGTCATCGCCGAGCTTCGTTCGCGCATCCAGGGGCCGGTATGGATCATCGGACACAGTCGCGGCACGATATCGGCGGCCAACGCCGCCGCACGCCTGACGGGTTCGTCCGCTCCGGACGGCGTGGTGCTGCTGTCGCCGATGCTGGTGGGCGACGCGAGGGCGAAAAAATCGTGGGTGGCGCAGACGGTGTTCTCGGTCGATCTCGAAGCCATCAAGGCGCCCCTGCTGATCGTCGGACACGCGGCGGACAGCTGCGTGCGCTCGCCGGCGGATCGCATGGGAAATATTGCGGCGAAGACGCAGGCGGCGCGCCAGCAAGTTGCTACCGTGACAGGCGGGCCCGTCAGTGCCGGGCGGGCACCCGGCGTCGCTGCCTGCGAGGTCGGCGAACCGCATGACTTTGTCGACCAGGAGGCGGAGGTCGCCGCCGGTATCGTCCGCTTCATGCGCGGCGGCAATTACTGAGCGCAGGTTTCACAGGAGGATCCGACATGAACCTGAAACATTTCGCAGTACTTGGCCTGGTGACTTTGTTTTTGCTGGCGCCCGTCGCCGCTCGCGCAGCCGATACGGCAGTGGTTGCCGACAAGGCTGCGGCGACCCGGAACCGTGTGGTGTTTCAGGTGAACGAAGACGATTCGCGCAAGTGGAATACGGTGCTCGCCAACATCAACAACGTGCAGGAAGAGTTGGGCCGGGTGGAGGTCACGGTGGTGGCGATCGGACCGGGGCTGGGCATGCTCAATGCCGACGCGCTGACAGCGAACAAGGTGCAGGACGCGATGTCGGCTGGCGTGCGTTTCGTCGCCTGCGGCAATTCGATGCAGGCGCAGCACCTGACGAAGGACGACATGATCGACGGCATTGCCTACGCCAAGGCCGGCTATGTCGAGATCATGCGCCTGCAGCAGCAGGGCTGGACCTACCTCCGGCCATAGCCTGATTGTATTTGTGCATAAATGCAGGAGCCGGCGTAGATCGCCGTCGGGCTGCTATGCTTGATCGACTGCGCACTAGACGCAGCTTTCACAAACCCGAACAGGAGAACCTCATCATGATTGCCATCCATCGTACGTTCGCTGCCGCCATCGCTTGCGCGGCTTTCGCCCTCCCCCTGAGTTCCGCTGCCGCTGAAGACAAGTCGGCGCAGAAGCCACAAAAGGAGCGCGTAGTGATCCAGGTATCCGATGCCGATCCGCAGAAATGGAATCTGGCCCTGAACAACGCGAAGAACGTGCAAACCGATCTGGGTGCGGACAAGACCGAGGTCGAGATCGTCGCCTACGGGCCGGGCATCGGCATGCTCAAGGCGGACGCAGTCGTGGCCAACCGTATCGAGGATGCGGTCGCCGCCGGAGTGAAGGTGGTGGCCTGCGAAAACACCATGAAGGCGCAGAAGCTCAGTCGCGACGACATGAACCGGAAGGTCGACTTCGTCGCCGCCGGCGTGGTGCAGTTGATGCGCCGCCAGCAGCAAGGCTATGCCTATATTCGCCCCTAACGCTCACCGTACCGAGCGCCACCCGCAGAAGGTGAAACACGCGAAAACGAAGTTTCAGTGGAGGCTAACGCCGGAATCATCGGCGTTAAGCGTAGCGGCCGTAGCTAAAGGCCGTTTAGTCGCCCGCCCCCCTTCCCCCTCGCGGGGGGTTACCAATCGGCGCACTATGCGCGTAAGTCACAGGGAGCCCCAAACAAAGTGTTTCATTACGATAACCCGTTCGGTCGTTCCCATGCTTGACTGGTCGCAGATCGACACCGTCCTGCTCGACATGGACGGCACCCTGCTCGACCTGCATTTCGACAATCACTTCTGGCAGACGCATCTGCCACAGCGCTATGCCGAAGCGAAAGGCTTGCCGGCGGGAACCGGGCGCGAGGAATTGATGGCGCGCTATCACGGCCGGGCCGGGACGCTGGAGTGGTACTCGGTGGATTTCTGGGAAACCGAGCTGGAACTGGACATCATGCGCTTCAAGGAAGAAGTCGCGCATCTGATTGGCATCCATCCGCATGTGCCGGCCTTCCTCGACGCGGTGCGCGCCAGCGGCCGGCGCGTGGTGCTGGCGACCAACGCACACCACAAGAGCGTGACGCTGAAAATGGCCAGGACCGGACTTTCGCCGCGCTTCGATGCCATCATCAGTTCCCACGCGCTGGGCGCGGCGAAGGAGGAGCAGGCATTCTGGCAGCGATTGCAGGAGATCGAGCCCTTCGATCCGGCGCGCACGCTGTTGGTCGACGACAGCCTGCCGGTGCTCGACAGTGCGCGGCAATACGGCATCGCGCATCTGGTGGCGGTGAAGAGGCCGGACACCAAGCAGCCGGAAAAGCACACCGGCGATTACCCGGCGATCGACGACTTTTCGCAGCTGATGCCGTAGTTTTGGTTTGCTGCGGTGCAGCTTGACTAAGGCGATCAAGCTCCGCTATGTTGTATACAAGCGATCGATTTGCTGCGCGAGCAGATCTATAACCCCAAGCTGGCGCCGGGCCAGCGGCTGGACGAGGCCGTGCTCGCGGAGCAACTCGGCATCAGCCGTACGCCGCTGCGCGAAGCGCTCAAGGTCTTGTCGGCCGAGGGGTTGGTGGATTTGCAGCCGCACAAGGGTTGCTTCGTCACCGAACTGACCTTGCGCGATCTGGAAGAAATCTTTCCCATCATGGCCACGCTCGAAGGCCGCGTCGCCCACGAAGTGGCAAGCAAGCGCACCCCGATGCAGCTCAAGGCGCTCGATGCACTGCACGAAAAACTGGAAAAGTACGCGGCGGCCGACGACGTGAATCGCTACTACGAGACCAACTACGTCTTTCACGACCAGCTGCAGCAATGCGCTGGCAACCGGTGGCTGCAGATCGTGATTGGCGACCTGAGAAAACTCCTGAAACTGTCGCGCCACCATTCCCTGCGTCTGGAGGGCCGGCTGGCCGCGTCGCTGGCCGAACACCGTGCGCTGATGAAGGCACTGCACTGGCAGAACGCCGATGCGGCGGAGCAGATAATGCGCGGGCACCTGTTGGCGCAGCTCGAAGCGCTGCGCGGAATGTCACTGGCGCCGGAGGCCGTTGATGGTTGACGGACTGGTCCAGCGGCTGCGTTCGATAGTCGGCGCTGGCGGTACGGCGGCTGTCCGTCCGAAGCAGCTCGACGAATGGCGCCGGCAACTGGCCGAGTGCGCCGAGGCGAAAGGTGGCGAGGTTTCCGCGCGCACCCGCGCGGCGGCCCTGGCGCAAACATACCTCGAACTCGACGATATCGGGCGTCACGCTTTCCTGCGTCTGATTTCGCTGGAATTCGGGCCGGCGCCGGAGCGTGTGGCGACAGCCCATGAGGCCTATCAGCTCGCGGTGGATACCGAGCGTCAATGGGATGCAGAGGCCGAGCTGCGCGCGGCCCTGCGCTCGGCGCGCATCCGCATCCTGACCCAGTTCAACGCCATCCCGCAGGGCGTCAAGTTCCTCGTCGATCTGCGCGCCGACCTGCTGCGCTATCTCGAGGAAGATGCAGAGCTGGCGCCGCTCGATCGCGAACTCGAATCGCGGCTTGCTGCATGGTTCGACGTCGGCTTCCTCGAGTTGCAGCGCATAACGTGGAGCTCGCCGGCGGTGCTGCTGGAAAAGCTGATCCAGTACGAGGCGGTGCATGAAATTCGCTCGTGGACCGACCTCAAGAACCGGCTCGATTCCGACCGTCGCCTGTACGCCTTTTTCCATCCGCGCATGCCGATGGAGCCCTTGATCTTCGTCGAGGTGGCGCTCACCGACCACCTGGCCGGCAGCGTGCAGGCGCTGCTCGACGAGCACGCACCGGTGTTCGACGCACGCCGTGCCGACACGGCGATCTTCTATTCGATCTCGAACACGCAGGCAGGCTTGCGCGGCGTGTCCTTCGGCAACTTTCTGCTGAAACGGGTGATCGACGATTTGCAACGCGACTTTCCCAAGCTGAGCCACTTCGCTACGCTGTCGCCGCTGCCGGGATTTTCGTCCTGGGTCAGGAAGAACCCGCAGGAGCTAACCGCCGCTGGGCTCGAACTGGATGCCGCGCAGCTTGCCACCGGCGAATGGGCGCAGGATCGCGCGCTGGCACGCAAGACCAATGAATCACTGTCCCAGCTCGCGGCGCGCTACCTGACGCTGGCCAAATCAAGCCGCGGCGATGGCCGGCAGCCATTGGACGCCGTTGCGCGCTTTCACCTGGGCAACGGCGCCCGTCTCGAACGGATCAATCCCATGGGCGACGCCTCGCCGAAGGGTTTCAAGCAGTCCTTTGGCGTCATGGTCAATTACCTGTACGACACCGAAGACCTGGAACAGAACGTCGAAAACTTCGCCCGCGAGGGCACCGTCGCCACGTCGGCCGCCGTCAGGCGGTTGGCGCGGCAGAAACAAAATTAAACGAGGAGAGAAACCATGACCACCCGCCGCTCGATTCTGCAAGCTGCACTTGCCGCCGCACCGCTGATGCTGTTCGGACGCCACGCCCTCGGCGCCGAACCTCTGAAGATTTCCCACCAGTTTCCCGGCGGCACCATCGACTCGGGTGATTTCCGCGACCGCCTGTGCCGCAAGTTCGCTCTGGAAGTGGAAGCGCGCACCAAGGGCGGCCTGAAGTTCCAGATCTATCCTGGATCGTCGCTGATGAAGACCAACGCCCAGTTCAGCGCCATGCGCAAGGGTGCGCTGGACATGAGCCTGTATCCGATGCCCTATGCCGGCGGCGAAGTGCCCGAACTCAACCTCGGCCTGATGCCGGGGCTGGTCACCTCCTACGAGCAGGCCGCGACCTGGAAGAATGCCGAGATCGGCAAGGCGCTCACCGAGCTGCTGCTGGAAAAGGGCATTGTCATCGTCAGCTGGATCTGGCAGGCCGGCGGCGTTGCCAGCCGCTCCGCTCCGCTGGTGAATCCGGAGGATGCAAAGGGCATGAAGGTGCGTGGCGGCAGCAAGGAAATGGACATGATCCTCAAGGCTGCCGGCGCCTCCGTGCTGTCGCTGCCTTCCAACGAAATCTATGCAGCGATGCAGACCGGTGCCGCCGACGCGGCGATGACGTCGTCCACCAGTCTGATTTCCTTCCGCCTGGAGGAAGTCTCGAAGCATCTCACCACCGGCCGCGGCAAGGCCTACTGGTTCATGGCCGAGCCGCTCATGATGGCGAAGAGCGTATTCGACAAGCTGCCCAAGGATCAGCAGCAGGCCATCATGCAGGTCGGCGCCGAGATGGAAAAATTCGGCACCGAACAGGCGAAGGTCGACGACAAGCAGGTGGCGGATATTTACCTCAAGGCCGGCGCCAAGGTGTACGACCTGGACGACAAGGCCATCAAGAAGTGGCAGGCGCTGGCGCGCGACACGGCGTGGAAGGACTTCGCCGAGAAGTCGCCCAACTGCGCACGTTTGCTGAAGCTGGCTGAAAAAACGCTTTAAAGCGAGACGACAGGCTGGGGCGCTTGTGATATCGAGCGCAGCGAGCCGATCAATAGCCTCCCCGTGAGGGGAGGATGGGAGGGGCGGGCCTATTTGCCAGCCCATGGCGCAAAGAGGGAGACAAATTTCATGATTCGAGGCGGTTTATCGGAGCCATTGGCGTTGGGTTCGACATGAGTCACGGTTACGACCCGCGCCTGACGGGTGCCAACGCGCCGACAGGCTTACTCGGCGCACTCGACCGCGCCATGAGCCTGCTCAATCGCGCCCTGCTGGTGCCCTGCATGCTGGC
>JAPLRA010000366.1:1351-4699 GCA_026399445.1 Sulfuritalea sp. | reverse complement strand
TGCTGCACCGCAATATAAAAAAGGAACTCATCATGTCCCCCATCGATATCACTGCGATTGAAAGGCAAGCCCGGCAACTTCGTGCCGAGGAAATGCAACGACTGCAGGGGCTCATCGCTGCACGCCTGCGCCTGTACGGCCAACTGCTGGCGGCGACCGCCCTGACCGGTCTGGCTGCCGTCGGTTCTGGTTTGCGCCTCGTGTTTTCCTGGAATCCGCAGGCACGCCACCCTTCCTGAAACCGGCGCTGCGGCTTGCCGCCACTCCTCCTCCGACTTGCGACAAGCTGCGGCGGCCGGTTTCACCCCCAACCCCACCCGTCGTACGGATTGACTCGGGTTAGAATCCGAGCCAATCCGCGTGGCATAGCCGCGCCAAGACAAAGCTTTCTTGATCAAACGCTGGCCGCTGGTGGCCCGCTCCTGCCGGGGATACCCCCCCACCCTGCTCTATATCGCCAGAAACGGGGACCACAACGCTTCTCCCGCTATCGGCCAATGATCTCCGCCAGCACTTGCGCGGAGTATGGCCAGCTCGCCGCCACCATGGATGCCGAAGGCCGCATCGTGCCGGATCACTTTTTGGAAACGTCATGAAACTGGCTCGCCTCGCCTCTCTCCTCGCTCTCGCCCTGCCACTGTGGCTGACCTGCGCGGCGATGCCCGCGACGGCCGGACAAGCCTGCGGCGAAAAACCCGCCACGGTCGAGGGTAGTGCCAAGTCGGCACGACTATCGGCGCAGGTACGCGAACTACTCGACGGCCAGAAACACGCCTTTGCACTGGTCGCCCGCGCCGGTGTCGATCTCTCCGAATTCGGCCTGCACCACAGCCATGTCGGCGTTGCCTGGCGCGATCATCCGCGCGGCCGCTGGTACACCTTCCACCTGCTGAATCGCTGCGGCACTGACCAGTCCGAGCTGATCGAGCAGTCGCTGGAGGACTTCTACAACGTCGAGCTGCATGACTACGAAGCGCTGATCGCAGCACCCTCCTTCCCCATGCAGATCCGCCTGCAAAAGGCCTTCTTCAGCCCGATGGCGCAGACCCTGCACGATCGCGAATACAACCTGATCGCACACCCCTTCTCCACCAAGTACCAGAACTCCAACCAGTGGGTGCTCGAAGTCATCGCCTCGGCGCTGGCGCCGGTTGGCTATGTCGGCTCGCGCCTGTCGGCGCAGGACTGGCTCAAGGAAAACGGCTTCGTGCCGAGCATAATCCCCATCGGCGCCGGCAAGCGTGCCAGCGCCCGGTTATTCAGTCCGCATGTACGCTTCTCCGACCACACCGATGAAGAATGGGAGGCCCAGCGCTATGCCGTAGTGAGCGTGGACTCGGTAATCGCCTTCATCAGGGCCAAGGACAAGGGCCTCACCGAGGCCCGTCTGCGCCTCGAAAGCGCGCCCGCCGGCAAGTAGTTTCTCCCGGCCGCCAGACTGCCGGACGCCTACAAGCCCTCGAGAATCTTCTTCTGCTTGGCCTGGTAGACCTCGTTGCTGATCAACCCCTGGTCGTAAAGCTTCTTGAGTTCCTCCAGCTGGGTCTTTACCGAACTGGCGGGAGCGGTCGGCTTGTCGTTTCCCGGAGCCGGAATCGCAGCCGGCGGCGCGGTCGGGGTTTGCGCTGCCTGCGGGACCGACTCGGCCTTGACTGGCTGGCTGGCTGGCGCCGCCGCGGCAGGAACAGGGGCAGGCGCGGGTGTCTTGGCATTGAACAAGGACGCCTTCAACACGCCGCTGGTTTCCATGATTTCGCCGTTGGAAACTTTTGCCGGCTGCCCGAACAAATGGGCCGCATCGACCTTGTCGATGCTGTCGAAAACTTCAAAGCGATATTCGCCGCCCTTTTCGCTGGTAAATGAAAACAGCATCTGCCCGGGGGAATACGCCGAGTCGATCTTGATCAAGGTGCGGCCCGGTTCGATCAGGACATCACCGGTTTCGCCCTTGGCCAGCTCCAGCTGGCGGCGCCCATTCACTTCGATGCGTGCTTTCACCAGCGACAGGCGGCCGCTGGTACGTTCGAACTGGAGCCTGGCCTTCTGTCCGGCTTCTGCGGGCAGGGCGTCTGCAGCAATCGACAGCATGGGCAACATCAGCGCAAGAAGCAGCGCACATTTTTTAGACACAGCAAACATTTGGTCTCCCCGGCGAAAACATTTCATCAAACCTTGTGGTCAGCGGCATCCTGAACATGAAGGCGCAGAATAGTCGCCGCGCATTGTCTTGTCGAGCGCGTGGCCAGAGAATCAACCAGCCTTGGGTGCCTGCCGCGCTCCCAGCACCGCCCCTGCTGTAACGGCCCCCAGCCCCGCCAGCGCCAGAAGCGACAACGGCTCGCCCAGTACCGGCACGGCCGCCAGCGCCGACAGGCCTGGCACCACCGCCATCAGCAGGGCAACGGTTTGCGGGCCGAGATGGCGCACCGCCATCGTGTAGAGCAGCATGGCGACGAACACGACCAGCACGCCTTGATACACCGCCTGCATGGCGATCTCGGCAACGGGAGCCTGTTCCAGCGTACTGGGCAGGAACAACCACCAGATCGGCAGATAAACCACCGCGCTGCCCAGCGTGGTAGCGACCGTCGCCGCCAGCGGTTGCATCGGATAGCGGCGCAGCAACAAGGTGAAGGTCGCCCATGCCGATGAGCCGCAGAGGAACAACACGTCGCCGACCAGTTGCATGCCGGTGATCTGCGCGCCGTGCGACAGCGTATCGGCCGCCGTCAGCACGATGCCGGCAAACACCAGCCCCAGTGCGATGCGTTGCGGGCGCGAGGGCGCCTGCCTGAGCCAGAGCCAGGCGATGACGGCGGTGGAGAACGGCAGCGCGCCCGGCATCAGCACCGAAGCGTGGGCCGCCGGCGCCATGCGGAAGGCCGAATAGACCGCCACTGCGTAGCCGATGCCGCCGAACACGGAGAACAGCGCAATCACCTTGAGCGGCGGCAGGCTCACGCGCGGCAGGAAGCACACCGCGATCAAGGCGCCGACGCCAAAGCGCAGCGCTGCGACGTCCCAGCCGGTCAGCACGCCCTTGCCCCCGGCACGCGACACCAGGATGAAGCCGGTCCAGATGCCGATGGTCGCCGCGACCGCGATCCAGCCGGCGCGGGAGGAGGAGGATGGTGGCGTCAAGGCACTCTAAAGCAGGGTGCGGTAACGCCCGCCGTGGAAGATCAGCGGCGGCTTCTCTTCGCGATGAAAGCTCTCCACATAACCCACCAGGATGACGTGGTCGCCGCCTGGGTAGCGTGCTTCGTTGCGGCATTCGAAACGGGCGCAGCAGCAGGGAAGAATCGGCGCTCCGCCAGCGCCGACTTCCAGATCGATGCCGGCAAATTT
>JAPLRA010000366.1:0-1325 GCA_026399445.1 Sulfuritalea sp. | reverse complement strand
AGAATTCCATCTGGTCGGCGGCCAGCACGTTGACCGCGTAATGGCTGCACGCCTCGAACACTTCCAGCGAAGGCGACTCCAGGCCGAGGCTCCACAGCACCAGCGGCGGCTCAAGCGACACCGAGGCGAAGGAATTGATCGTGACGCCGACCGGCTGGCCGTCGGCGCTGCGCGCAGTAACGACCGCTACACCGGTGGCGAACTCGCCAAGCGCATCGCGCAGGCGACGCAGGTCAAGAAGATGCTGATACGGCGGGTTCATTGGGACAGGTCTTCAAGAGGCTCTAAAATCCGAGGAACTTACTTTGTTATCGGGAGCACCTGATGGGCATCATGAATCGTATCGGCACTCCACTTTCTCCATCCGCCACTCGCGTCATGCTGCTGGGCTGCGGCGAGCTGGGCAAGGAGGTCATTATCGCATTGCAAAGGCTGGGTTGCGAAGTGATCGGCGTTGATCGTTATGCCGATGCGCCGGGCATGCAGGTCGCGCATCGTAGTTACGTGGTGACCATGACCGATGGCGCGGCATTGCGCGCGCTGATCGAGAAGGAAAAGCCACATCTCGTGGTGCCCGAGATCGAGGCCATCGCCACTGCCATGCTGGTGGAGATCGAAAAGGCAGGCCTGGCCGAGGTGATTCCCACCGCACGCGCCGCGCAATTGACCATGAATCGCGAAGGGATACGTCGACTCGCGGCGGAAGAACTCGGCCTGCCTACCTCGCCCTACCAGTTCGCCGATACGCTGGACGAATTGCAGGCGGCGATCGATGACGGAATCGGTTTTCCCTGTGTGGTGAAGCCGGTCATGTCGTCCTCGGGCAAGGGCCAGTCGCTGCTGAAAACCCAGGCCGATGTAGCGAAGGCCTGGGACTACGCGCAGGCCGGCGGCCGTGTCGGCGCGGGGCGCGTCATCGTCGAGGGCTTCATCAACTTCGACTACGAGATCACCCAGCTCACGGTGCGCGCCGTCGGCGCTTCCGGCGACGTGGAAACCTTCTTCTGCGAACCGATCGGCCATGTGCAGGTGAATGGCGACTATATCGAATCCTGGCAGCCGATGGCGATGACGCCGGCTGCGCTGCAGAAGTCGCGCGACATCGCCCGCGCCATCACCGGAAACCTCGGCGGCCGTGGCATCTTCGGCGTCGAACTGTTCATCAAGGGCGATGCCGTGTGGTTCTCCGAAGTCAGCCCGCGCCCGCATGACACCGGCCTGGTGACGCTGGCCACGCAATGCCTATCGGAGTTCGAACTGCATGCGCGGGCGATCCTCGGCCTGCCGGTGGATACATCGCTGCGCCGGCCGGGCGCTTCGGCGGT
>JAPLRA010000426.1:560-3224 GCA_026399445.1 Sulfuritalea sp. | reverse complement strand
TGCTCGACCAGCTGGGCTTTTGCAAGGGTATCGAGAACTACTCGCGGCACCTTTCCGGTCGCCAGCCGGGCGAGCCGCCACCGACGCTTTACGATTATCTGCCGCCCGATGCGATCATGTTCGTCGACGAATCGCACGTGACGATCCCCCAGGTGGGCGGCATGTACAAGGGCGACCGCTCGCGCAAGGAAAACCTGGTTGATTACGGCTTCCGCCTGCCCTCGGCGCTGGATAACCGGCCATTGAAGTTTGATGAATTCGAGACGCTGATGCCGCAGACGGTGTTCGTTTCGGCAACTCCGTCCGACTACGAGGAAACGCATCCGGGCCAGGTGGTCGAGCAGTTGGTGCGGCCGACCGGACTGGTCGATCCGGTGGTCGAGGTGCGACCGGCGAGCACGCAGGTGGATGACCTGCTTGCCGAATGCAAGAAGCGCATCGCACTGGGCGAGCGGGTGCTGGTGACGACGCTGACCAAGCGCCTCGCTGAACAGCTCACCGAATATCTCAACGACAACGGCATCAAGGTGCGCTACCTGCATTCCGACATCGATACGGTCGAGCGCGTCGAGATCATCCGCGACCTGCGGCTGGGCGAGTTCGACGTGCTGGTCGGCATCAACCTGCTGCGCGAGGGGCTGGACATTCCTGAGGTGTCTCTGGTGGCAATCCTCGATGCCGACAAGGAAGGCTTCCTGCGCTCAACGCGCTCGCTGATCCAGACCATGGGACGGGCGGCACGGCATTTGAACGGCACGGCCATCCTTTATGCCGATCGGGTTACCGACTCGATGCAGCGTGCCATGGGCGAAACCGCGCGGCGCCGGGCGAAGCAACTGGCGCACAACGAAGCCATGGGCATCACGCCGATCGGTGTCAGGAAGCGGATCAAGGACATGATCGATGGCGTGTACGATTCGGAAACAGCGGTGCGCGAACTCAAGGCGGCGCAGGAAGTCGCGCGCTACGAGGTGATGAGCGAGAAGGACTTGTCGCGCGAGATTCGGAGGCTGGAGAAAGCCATGCAGGAGCACGCGAAGAACCTGGAATTCGAGGCGGCGGCGGCGGCCCGCGACGAACTGTTTCGCATCCAGCGTCTGGCCTTCGGCGGCGAGGCGCATGACTCGCCGGGAGATGCCGCGTAATGCGTCACCGGATTCTGTTCGTTTGCACCGGGAACATCTGCCGTTCACCCACGGCCGAAGGCGTGGCGCGCGGCCTCGCGGCGAAGCAGGGCGTGGATCACCTGTTCGAGTTCGATTCGGCGGCTACCCACGGCTACCATGTCGGTGATCCGCCCGATCCGCGCACTGTCGCGGCTGCTAGGCGGCGCGGCTACGACTTGTCGCCGCTGCGCGCGAGACGGGTGACGGAGTTCGATTTCATCAGCTTCGACCATCTGCTGGCGATGGACCGCGAGCATCTGGATTTTCTGCAGCGCGCCTGCCCGCCTCCGCATCGGCACAAACTGCGAATGTTTCTCGAATACAGTCAGGCCTTCGACCTCGATGAGGTCCCAGACCCTTACTACGGCGGCGGCCAGGGGTTCGAGCAAGTACTCGATCTCGTCGAGGATGCTGCGGCCCATCTGATACTGACGCTGAGCGCCCGATAGACAAAGGGCGCCTTGCCTTGCGGCAAGACGCCCTTCTCTGTTGCGGATGGCGAAACTCAGTTGTTCTTGGTTTCCACCATTTGCAGTGGCTCGTTGACGATCACCGCCGCCGGCTTGGGCTTGCGGCCCAGCGGCTGCGCCGGCGCAAACGTGTCCGCGGCCGGTGCGGCATGGCTAGTCTCGATCATGACCAGTCCCGCCTGCTGCAGCGATCCTGACAGATCCACCGGGGCGGGCTTCGGCGCCGGCGGAACAATGATCGGATCAGCTACCTGCGCCGCGACGATCTGCGGTGCGGGCTCGGCAGCCACAGCCGGCGTCGGCACGGCGACCGGCAGCGGTGCCGGTTCGGCAACCGCTACGGCGGTGGTAACGATCGGCTCCGCCTGCACGACGGCCTCTTGTGCTACCGGCTCAGCCGCCGCGGCAGGCATGGCGACAGCCTCGACGACGGGCGCCGTATGGAGGACCGGAACGGGCTCGAAGACTTGCACCGGAGCTTGCTGCGGGGCTGCGGCTTCGGTTGCGACAGAAGCGAACTCGCTCGCCGGGGCGGCGACGAATCCGGCTGGCGCGGCTTCCTGCGTGCTGCCTTCCTCGCCACGACCACGGCCGCGACCGCGACCGCGACTTCTGCGTCCGCTGCGGGCTTCACTGTCCTGATCTGAGCCCTGACCGCTGCCGTTGCCGGGAGTTATGCCTCTGCCTATGCCAGAGGCGGTATCCCCTGCGGACGGCGCTGACGCTACGGCGCCTTGTGCGGCGTTGGCATCGCCACGCGGAGCGCGCGGCTCTCTGGGCTCTCTGGGTTCCTTGGGCTCGCGTGGCGGACGCGGCTCACGCGCCTCCCGGGGTTCGCGAACTTCCTTCGGGTCGCGCGGCTCGTTGCGGTTGTCGCGCGGGCGACGGTTGCCGCCTTCGCCTTGCACTTCGTCGCGCTTGCCTTGCGGGCGGGGCGCTTGATCGCCGCGTTCCTTGCGTTCGCTGCCGTCGCGGTTGCCGCGACCGTTGCGGTCACGACCACCACGGCCACCTTCGCGCTTACCATC
>JAPLRA010000426.1:0-499 GCA_026399445.1 Sulfuritalea sp. | reverse complement strand
GCTGCTTGCTGCGTGTCGCCGGTGAAGAAGGCCACGATCTTGCTGAAAAAGCCGCCGTTGCTGGCAGGAACTGCCTGGGCGACGGGTGCAGCGGCTTTCGGTTCGACGATCGGCGCCGGCTGATCGGGGGTGATGCCCCTCACCGCAGCTTCGATCTTGGCGGGCTTTGCATCCGCGGCAGACGGTGGCTGGTAGGCTTCTTCAACCGGCTTCTCCGCCATCTGATAGCTGGCGAGGACGATGCCTTCGGCATTGAGCTGGTCATGGCGCAGGCGCACGATTTCATGCGCCGGCGTCTCCAGATGGCGGTTCGGCACGATCACCAGATTGACGCGGTGGCGCATCTCGATGCGGGAAATGTCGACGCGCTTTTCGTTGAGCAGGAAGGTGGCGACATCCACCGGCACCTGGCAATGCAGCGCGCCGGTGTTTTCCTTCATGGCTTCCTCTTCGAGGATGCGCAGGATGTGCAACGCGGCCGATTCGGTACTGCGGATGT
>JAPLRA010000081.1 GCA_026399445.1 Sulfuritalea sp. | reverse complement strand
GCGCGAGCACCTCTCGGCACTCGATCATCTGCGTCAGGGCATCCATCTGCGCGGCTATGCGCAGAAGAATCCGAAGCAGGAATACAAGCGCGAGGCATTCGAGTTGTTCGAGGGCTTGCTGCAAACCGTGCGCAGCGAAGTCTCCAAACTGCTGCTGACTGTTGAAGTCCGCAGCGAGGAGCAGATTGAAGAGGTGGAAGCCCCGCCGCAACTGGAGAATGTCCAGTACCACCACGCCGACTACGACGAAGCGCTCGGCGCCGCCGCGCCCAAGACGGCGCAGCCGGTCGAGCGGCACACGCCCAAGGTCGGGCGCAACGATCCCTGTCCTTGCGGCAGCGGGAAGAAGTACAAGCATTGCCACGGCAAGCTGAGTTGAGCCAGGCGCGGTACCCGACGCTGATCGAGGACGGCGCCAGTCACCAAACTGCGGTCCTGATTCTCGATCAGACGCGCTTGCCGCGCGAGCCAGTCATGCTGCGGTTGGGCTCGCTCGAAGATGCCGCCCATGCCATCCGTGTCATGCAGGTGCGCGGTGCGCCGCTGATCGGCGCCACGGCGGCCTACGGGGTCGCGCTCGGACTGGCGGACGATGTCGGCGACGCGCGCCTCAATCATGTGATTGACACGCTGGCCGCGACGCGGCCCACGGCGGTCAATCTGCACTGGGCGCTGGAGCGCATGCGCCGCGTGCTGCAAAACTCGGCGCTGGCGACACGGCGTGATACGGCATGGAATGAAGCTCGCGCCATTGCCACCGAAGACAAAGCCGCCAATGCCGCGATCGGGCAACACGGACTGAAGCTGCTGCAGGCATGCAGGCGGAGTGACCGGCCTCTCAATGTAATGACCCACTGCAATGCAGGCCGCCTGGCGACCGTCGACAATGGCACGGCGCTGGCGCCGGTCTATGCCGCGCATGCCGCGGGTTTGCCGGTGCATGTCTGGGTTTCCGAAACGCGACCGCGCAATCAGGGTCTGCTCACCGCATGGGAACTCGCTGAGGCCGGCGTACTGCATACCTTGATCGCCGACAATGCTGCGGGTCTACTGATGATGCAGGGCAAGGTGGACCTGGTGATCGTCGGCGCCGATCGCATTGCCGCCAACGGCGACACGGCGAACAAGATCGGCACCTATCTCAAAGCGCTCGCGGCACGCGCTCATGGAGTGCCGTTCTATGTTGCGGCGCCGCTATCGACCATTGATTTCGCCTGCCCCTCGGGCGCGGAGATTCCGATTGAAGAGCGCGCCGCCGAAGAACTCGGTGCCGCAGTTTCCAATCTGGACACGCCGGTCGCCAATCCGGCCTTCGACGTGACGCCGGCGGACTTGATCAGCGGCATTGTTTCCGAGCGCGGCGTCGCCAGGGCGGGAGAACTGAGCCAATGGAAAACCTAGACGAGACAACCGCTGTCCTGGCCACCAAAGTTCTCGTCACGGCGCGGGCGATGAACGCATCGGGTATCAATCGCGGCAGCGCCGGCAACGTCAGCGCGCGCTGTGAAGGCGGTTTCCTGATCACCCCGACCGGTATGGCCTACGATGACTGCACGCCTGCCGACATTGTGAAAGTCGGCGCTGGCGGGGCGCCGGTCGGCTGCCGCAAACCCTCATCCGAATGGCGCTTTCATCACGACATCTATGTCGCGCGGCCCGAGGCGGGCGCTGTGGTGCATACGCATTCGCCTTTCGCCACCGCACTGGCTTGCCAGGGTCAGGGCATTCCGGCCTTTCACTACATGGTCGCGCGCTTCGGCGGTGCGGATGTTCGCTGCGCTGCTTACGCCACCTTCGGCACCCAGGAATTGTCCGACGCCATTACCAGTGCGCTGGATGCCCGTTGCGCCTGCCTGATGGCGCACCATGGCATGGTGGTCTTTGGGCGCGACGCAGACCACGCACTGGCTCTGGCGATCGAGTTGGAAACCTTGTGCGAGCAATACTGGCGCGTGCTGCAACTGGGTGCGCCGAAGCTGTTGCCGGCCGAGGAAATGATTCGCGTGATCGCAAGGTTTGCCACTTACGGCCAGCAGGACGAACAACAGACCTGATCAGGGCAATACCAGGGCGAACACGGCGCCGCCATCATTGGCGAGTTCAATGCGGCCGTGATGACCATCGGGCGTCGCATGGCGTTCTGCAATCAGGCGGGCGAAGACCAGACCGATACCGCTGCTGCCGCTGTCCATGGCAACGGCTTCGCCATCCAGCACCTCTTGCGGAAATCCGGGACCGTCGTCGCTGACGGTAAAGCGCAAACCGCCTTCCGCTTGCGCTGCAACCGCAAAACGAATGTGTTGCTTGCCGTGGCGCAAGGCGTTGCGCAGGGCTTCCTGCAGGACCATCTTGACCTGATAGGCGTCGAATGCCCAGGCGCCAAGCACTGTGGCCGCACCCAAGTCTGATTCAATCTGATGGTTACTGCCGGGCGACAGGATGATTTCTGCCGTCACATCTTCGCAAAAATCGATCAGGTCGTGATCCTCGATCACGAGACGCAGGCTATTTTCACCGGCGCGGTAGAGCGTCAGGAGTTCCACGAGTTGCGCGCTGATCCGCGCCGAGACCGCGCGGGCTTCTTCAAGGGCAGGCGAGGGCGCGACGCGACGGGCTTCTTCCAGCCATGTGTTGAGCAGATTGAGGCCGTTCTTGGCATCATGGATGCAGCTCGGGGTTGGCTTGATTGGCCTGGGAAATGTAACGGTGGGCCTTGTTGACCAGTTCTGCGGACGCGCCTTGGCGCTGGATTTGCATCAGTGCCGCAATCGATGCGTTGATCGACACCTGGGCATTGTTGAGCAAGCGGTCAGCCGCTTCGTCCAGCATGGCACTGGCCTTCTCGAGTTCGCCCGCCTTGGCCAGGGCCACCGCTTCGTTGTTGAGCGTGATCATGCGTTGCCGGGTGGCCTCAAGGAAGATAGCGCCTTCGCTTTCAAGGCCTGCCGCACGAAAGACGCCCTGCGCCCTATCCAGTACGGCATCGTTTTCCTGATGATCTTCGGCCACTTCTTTCAGGATGCGCTTGGCCTGCTCCTGATCGCCGGAAGCAAAGCAGGCGTTGGCGAGTTCGAGCGAGGCCGTCACATCCATGCCGTGTTCTGCCGCCGCAAGCGCACGTTCCAGCGCCTTCTTCGCGGCGGCCGAATCACCCGACTTCGCGTGCACGATGCTTTCCACCGCTGCTTGGTGAACGGCCAACTCCGGGGTGCGACTGAAGTGCTGACTCATGTCCTTCACGGCGGCGAGAGCCTCCTTCACCTTGCCCTGCTCCACGCGACTCTTGGCCAGACCGGAGTAGTCATCGTGGCTCTTGAAAAAACCGGTGCGGTCCTTTTCCACGGCCCGCTGGAAGGCCTCTTCGGCGCGCGTGAAATCCTTGTTTTCCAGCGCCAGGGCGCCGAGTTGCCGCTGGCGCTGGGTCGAAGGCGCAACTTTCAGCGCCTGCTCCACCACCTGCTGTGCTGCTGCCCGGTCGTCCTTTTCCAGCAGGCGCGCCAATGAATCGTAGGCGGCGAGGTAGTTGGGGTAGGCTTCAAGCGCCTGGCCCAGATGTACCCTGGCTTCCGCGTCGTCACCTTTGGCGGCGAGCGCTCGCGCCTTGCCGACCGAGGCCCAGGGGGTGGCGCGCTGATCGAGGACGCCTTGATAGAGGGTCAGCGCGTCGTCGTTGCGCTGCATCGCCAGCAGCAGATCACCCTTGATGCGCAAGACATCAAGCGAGTAGCGCGATTGCTGCGCGAGCATGGCATCACATTCGGTCAAGGCCTTTTGCTTGTCGCCCCGCTCGCCGAGATGTGCATAGACGGGCCGCAACGTCTGCTTTTTTTGGATGATGCGCTCCAGCCGGGTCTGCAGCGTTTGCGAGGTAAACGGCTTGATCAGATAGTCATCCGGTGCGTACTCGGCGGCGGTGGACACCTGCTCGTAACTGGTCTCGCCGGTCACCATCAGAAACACCGTGGTCAGCGGAAGCGTCTTGCGGCGCCGCACGAGTTCCAGCAACTGCTGGCCGTCGGCGCCCTGGCCGAGGTTGTAGTCGCAAACGATCAGGTCATAGCGATTGGCCGCAATCCGTTCCAGTGCCTCCTTGATGTTGCGGGCCGCGTCGCAGCGTTCCAGTCCACAGTCGGCAAGCTGGATGCGTAGCGCTGAGCGCATCTCGGGAACGTCATCGATCAACAACCCGCTGAACTTGGAGAGGTCCATTTTCGTGTCAGCCTGTCACTGGATGTGGTAGCTCGTCACGCGTTCGACTTCCTGCTTCGAGCCGAGGATCACGGGGACTCGCTGATGGAGCTTCTCCGGCGGGATGTCCATGATGCGTCGCCGGCCATCGGTGGCCGCACCGCCCGCCTGCTCGACGATCATGGCCATGGGATTGGCTTCATACATCAGGCGCAGCTTGCCTCCCTGGGCGCGCGTCTTGCTGTCGATGGGGTACAGAAAAATGCCGCCGCGACTGAGGATGCGATGCACGTCGGCCACCATCGACGCGACCCAGCGCATGTTGAAATCCTGCCCGCGCGGCCCGTCCTTGCCGGCAAGCAGTTCGTCGACGTAACGTTTGACCGGTGCATCCCAGTAGCGCGCGTTGGATGCGTTGATGGCGAATTCGCGTGTCTCCTCGGGGATCTTTACATCGCCCTGCGTGAGCACGAACCGGCCGAACTCGCGGTCGAGCGTGAATACATTGACGCCATCGCCCAGCGTCAGTACCAGCAGCGTGGTCGGTCCATACACGGCATAGCCGGCGCAGACCTGCCGCGTGCCAGGCTGGAGGAAAGCCTGCTCGGTCGGGTCCATGCCGTCGGGACATCGCAGCACCGAGAAGATGGTCCCGACCGAGACATTCACGTCGATGTTCGACGAGCCGTCGAGCGGATCGAACAGCAGCAAGTACTCGCCTTTCGGATAACGATTGGGAATGACGTGCGGCAGCTCCATTTCTTCGGAGGCCATACCGGCCAGATGGCCGCCCCATTCGTTGGCATCAAGCAGGATTTCATTGGAAATCACGTCGAGCTTCTTCTGCACCTCGCCTTGCACGTTGTCGCTGCCGGCGCTACCCAGAACATCGGCCAGGCTGCCCTTGCCGATGGCAATTGAAATGGCTTTGCAGGCGCGCGAGACCACTTCGATCAGCAGGCGCAGATCGGGGGAAATGACGTTCTTGTCGCGTTGTTCTTCGATGAGGAAGCGGGAGAGGGCGACGGGGCGCATGGGTGCTGGCAACAGGTGGAAGAAGGATGGAGTGATTATACCGACCCACTATGCGCCCCGTCGCCACTGGGTGCAGGGCGGACCGGGGCTTTGTACGCACGGGAATCCCCTTCGGGGGCGGGTGTCAGACCTCGACCATGCCGCGTATCACCTGATTGAAGTGTCCTATCCACTCGGCGGAGAACTGGTTGTCGCTGGCGTTGATTTCCGCAACCGCACGCAACAGCGAACGCCCTTCGCCGCGGTGGCTGTGCTTCAGCGTCACCGACTCAAAGGCGTCGATGATGGCAAGGATCTTGGCGCCGGGAACAATCCGGTCTTCGGTCAGCCCTTGCGGATAGCCCCTGCCATCCACCATTTCGTGATGCTGGGCGATCATTTCCGCGGCCTCATGCCAGCCCACCATGCGCTCGGCGATGCCTGCAGCGAAGGAAGGGTGCTCGTGCATCACCCGCCGCTCGGTATCGGTTAACGCGCCGACCTTGAGCCAGATCGACTCCGGCAGGAACATCATCCCGATATCATGCAGGTAGACCGCCGCCTCGAGTTGCGCCGGGTCGACCGGCTTGCCGCCGCGGACATTTGTCTCGAGTGCCAGTCTCAGCAGGCGGCCGCTGCGCCCCTTGAACAGCGGCGAGTAGGTCTCCAGCTGCAAGGCCAGACGCTGGAAGAACTTCAGGTCGCTGGCATTGCTGTGTCCCCGTGCCGCAGCCTTGGGCAGGAGTTTGGCTTCCGCGCTGGCCGGCCGAAAGCCGGTGACGGCCTCGATCAGGGCGACCGACGCGGCGTCCAGTCCGGCATTCTCCCGGGTGCTCAACAGGTCGAGACCGTCGATCAGCGGCTGCAGGCGCAGCGATTCCAGAGAACGTCCGGCCAGCAGCGCCTCGACCGCCAGCTCCAGGCGATCGAGTGCCAGCAGGATGGCTTCGGCCAGCAGCGGCGAAAAGAGCAGCTTGCCCTCACGCAACCTCACCAGCAGGCTCTCGATGGGATGGGTGATTCTGACCCCGAGTTCAAAGCGGCAGATCGATGCGTCGCCCTTGATGGTGTGCAAGGCGCGGAACAGCGTGGCGACGGACTCGCGGTCGCCGGGATCGCGGCGCAGGTTGGTTACCTGGCGTTCCAGAGTGGTCACCTGATCATTCAGCGCGTCACGGAATTCGACCAGCAGTTCGCGGTCGGCAATCTGGTTGTAGCGTGCGGTGGAAGTGTTCATGAGCCATCTCCTGGAGCGATGGGCCAAAAATACGGCAGACGCACCGCAATGGCAAGCACTCGTGGCATCAATCGCCGCGTGGCCGCAGGGTGGCATCATTGAGATTGCGTTCTTTGCTGCTATCCTGACACCAATTCCTGTCCCGCTTTGATCGGATGAACGTGCTTTCCGAATCCTCTCCGATACCGACTCAGCCACCTGCCCTCGACCGCGGGGATGCGCCATGGTGACGAGTAACCAGCTCGGTCGGCACATGGTTCTCGGCGGCGTCCTCGACCGTATTGGCGATGGCGTTTTCCTCGCGGATGCGGAGAGCGGAGTTCTTGTCGAAGCCAACGACCGTGCCTGCGAGCTGCTGGGCTGTTCGCGAGAGGAATTTCTTGGCCGGCCCGTATGGGAAATCTCCACCCGATTTGCCGACGTTGCCGCCTGGCGTGCGTGGGGCGCGGACCTGACAGATCTGGTCCGTGTGGTCAATAGTGACTTCCGCCGCCGCGATGGCAGTCTGCTTCCGGTCGAGATTCGTGTGTACCGGGTGCAAGACGGCGAGCGATTTCTGCAAGTGGCGATCTTTCGCGATGCGACGGCCACGCGCAAGATAGAAGCCGCCCTGCGCGAAGGTGAGCGCTACTACCGGCATGTGATTGATAGCGCCGTTGACGGCTATTTCGCCATGGATCCCCAGCGTCGTTTCATCGAGGTAAATGACACGCTGTGCAACCTGTTCGGTTATTCGCGCGATGAGTGGATGGGGAAAACACCTATCGATTTCATCACCGAAGAAAGTCGTGCCGAACTGATTGCGAAAATGAAACTGATCGACACCACCGATCACCGCCGCTATCAGTTGATGGCCCGCCGCAAGGACGGCACTTCCTTCCCCATCCTGCTCAACAACTCGACTCACCGCAATGAGCAAGGCGAGGTCGTCGGTTCCTTCGGCTTCATCACCGATCTGACGCCGATCGTCGAAGCGCAGCGCGCAGTGGCCGAATCCGAGCTTGATCTGCGGGGCATTCTCGACGACTTGCAGGACACCTACTACCGAACCGACATCAACGGGATCATTACGCGCGCCTCGCGCTCGGTGAAGCAGCTGCTGGGCTATGAAGTGGAAGAGTTTGTCGGCCGGCGGCTGGCCGATTCCTATTGCTCGCCGGAAGAACGGGAGGAGTTCCTCGCCCGCATGCGGGCCAACGGAGGCCACGTCGTCGGTGGCGAGTCGCGCTTGCGCCACCGGGATGGCCATGAGGTCTGGGTGCGCACCACCGCCCACTTCATGAAGGATGCGGCGGGAAACATCATCGGCGTCGAGGGCACCACCCGCGACAACACGCGGGAACGGAAGGCCGAAGAGGAGCTGCGACTGGCGGCCAAGGTGTTCGAGAGCGGCGGCGGAGCGATCATGATTACCGACGCGGAAGGCCGCATGATTTCTGTCAACCATGCCTTTTCAAGGGTAACCGGCTATGCGGCCGCGGATGCGGTGGGTCACAACGCCAGTCTGCTGGCGTCTGGCAGACACGGTCGCGAGTTCTTCAGCGACATGTGGCGCGAGCTGCACGAGACAGGGTACTGGCACGGAGAGATATGGAACCGGCGCCGCAATGGCGAGATCTATCCCGAGTGGCTGGGCATTTCATCGGTGCGCGACGAGCAGGGAAAGATCACGCATTTTGTCGGCATCTTCTCCGACATCAGCGAACGCAAGGCCGCCGAGGCCAAGATTGCGTTCCTTGCCCATCACGATCCGCTGACCGGTTTGCCGAATCGCCTGCTGCTGAAGGACCGCATGGGGCAGGCTATTGTTCATGCCGAGCGTACCGGCAACAAGGTGGCGCTGCTGTTTGTCGATCTCGATCGCTTCAAGGCCGTGAATGATTCCTTCGGGCATCCGGCGGGTGACGCGCTCCTGCGCGATGCGGCGCAGCGCCTGCTGGCCTGCATGCGCGATTCCGACACCATCAGCCGGCACGGCGGCGATGAATTTCTGGTGGTGCTGACGGATCTGCAAGACTCGGAGGTGCCGGCGCAGATTGCGGCAAAGATCATGGCGACGCTGGGCGAGCCGTTCCAAATCGAAACTCACGAAGCGACGATTTCCGCTTCTGTCGGAATTGCGGTGTATCCGGAAGACGGTGTGGGTTTCGACGAGTTGCTGCAGAAGGCCGACACGGCCATGTACCACGCCAAGGAAGCCGGTCGCAACGCATTCCGCTTCTACACCGAGCGCATGAATGCCGATGCACAGGAGCGGCTGGACCTGCACGGCCGCCTGCGCCGTGCACTGGAACGCGATGAGTTCGTGCTGTACTACCAGCCGGTGGTCGATCTGAAGAGCGGGCAAGTCGTGGGCGGCGAAGCCCTGGTGCGCTGGGCAAGTCCCGACCGGGGGCTGGTGGCGCCGGGGCAATTCATTCCCGCCGCGGAACACAGCGGCCTGATTGTGCCGCTCGGCGAATGGGTGCTGCAGGAAGCCTGCCGCGAGCTTGCGAACTGGCATGCGCAAGGCTGTCCGCAGCTTTCACTGTCGGTGAATATCTCATCCATCCAGTTTCGCCGCGGCGATGTCGAGGAGACGGTGCTGCGGGCGCTGGCCGCTTCCGGCGCGTCACCAGCCGCACTGGAACTGGAACTTACGGAGTCGATCCTGATCGATGGCGCCGAACAGGTGCTGGCCACCATCGGGCGGCTGCAGACTTTGGGCGTTCGGCTGGCGATCGACGATTTCGGCACCGGCTATTCCAGCCTTGCATACCTCAAGCGCTTCGCCGTGGACAAGCTGAAGATCGACCAGTCATTCGTGCGCGACATCGTGACCGACCGGGACGATGCCGCAATCGTGCGCGCCGTGATCCAGATGGCCGCGAGTCTTGATCTGAAAGTCGTGGCTGAGGGCGTCGAGACCGAAGCCGTGGCAGCTGAGCTGAGAGCCATGCATTGCGACCTGGTGCAGGGCTACCACTTCGGCCGGCCGATGCCGGCGGCAGATTTCCGCCGCCTGATCGGGCTGAAGTGAACGCCTACTTGCTGCAGGCCGCTGCCAGCCACTTGCCCGAGTAGCTCTGCTTCATGGTGGTCGGGCCACGCTTGGCATCCTGCATGTTGAAGGTGGATTCGCCCTTGTAGCTTTCCTCGCCCTGGTAGGTGATCGAGCCGGTGCCGGTCATTTTCTGCTCCCCGGTGCATTCGATCTTCCAGGTCACGGTGTTGCCCGAGGTCTTCACATCCTTTTGTTCGCATTTCTGCTTACGGTCTTCGTCGGATTGCGGCGGCTGGCGCTTTTCCGCCTGTTCCTTGGTGATGCAGTGCTTGACCACTACGCTCATCGGCCCGCCGGCGGCACCGGGCATCTTGATGCCCATCCCTTCCATCTGCTTGCGCTGGGCCTCCGACATGGCGGGCATGGCCGGCATGCCGGCGCCGCTCATCTGGGTGGTGATTTCCCACAGCCCGGGCTTCATGGCTAAGGCCGTGCCGGCAAGGCTTGCACCGGCGGCAACGACGAGACAGGCGAGTTTGCGCATGGGATACTCCTTGGAGGGGTGATTTGAGGACGGTTGATTTTGCCCTTTCCGGCGCCGTGTCGCCAGTCCCTCATGCCGGAGGCAGCTCGCCCCAGGTCGCGAATGTGACATGATGGCGACGGCTTGAGAAGCCGGAATATTCAAACAAAGAGGAGATGTCGCGTGATTAAGTCCAGTCAATCGATCATTGCAGGTGTTTTGCTGGTGCTGAGCGCCCCGATATTCGCCCAGCAGCCGATCGTCATCAAGTTCAGCCATGTGGCGGCAGCCGATGCGCCCAAGGGCAAGGCGGCGGAGCATTTCAAGAAGCTCGCCGAGGAAGGCACCCGGGGGCGTGTCAAGGTCGAGCTGTACCCCAACAGCATGCTCTACAAGGACAAGGAGGAGATGGAGGCGCTTCAGCTCGGCGCCGTTCAGATGCTGGCGCCCGCGCCGGGCAAGTTCGGCCCCCTCGGCGTCAAGGAATTCGAAGTGCTCGACCTGCCCTACCTGTTCGACAACATGGCGATGGCGGAGCGCGTCACGCAGGGGCCGGTGGGCCAGCAACTGCTGAAGAAGCTCGATGTGAGGGGCATCAGCGGGCTGGCATTCTGGGACAACGGCTTTCGCGTGTTCACCTCCAACAAGCCTGTCAGACGGCCGGTCGACCTCAAGGGCCAGAAGATCCGCATCCAGTCATCGAAGGTGACGGAGTCACAGATGCGCGACGTCGGCTCCCTGCCGCAGGTCATGGCCTTCAGCGAGTTGTACCAGGCGCTGCAGACCGGCGTGGTGGATGGCCAGGAGAACCCGGTGACGCACGTCTATACGCAGAAGTTTTATGAAGTGCAGAAATACATGACGCTGACCAACCACACTTACCACGGCTACGTCGTCATCGCCAACAAGAAGTTCTGGGAGGGGTTGCCGCCGGATATCCGCTCCGCTTTGACCGTGGCCTTGAAGGGCACCACCGCGTATTTCTACAGTATGGCCAAGCAGGAAGACGACGCGGCGTTG